>JARFQV010000168.1 GCA_029287615.1 Pseudomonadota bacterium
GCGGTCGCCGGCATCGGACTGGGAAGGTGGGATTTCGCTTTTTTCGGACAGGCCTTTTTACTGTTTACAACCAACCTGGTGGGTATCATTGTGGCTGCCGCCATCACCTTCAGGGTGCTGGGCTATGCAGCGGCGGTAAAAAACAAAAGGATTGCCGGGGTTGTCCTGCTATCTCTGGCCCTGATCACGGTTCCTCTCTATCTTTCCTATGATCGCATCGTCGACAGACTGGTCCTTGAACAAAGCTGGCAGCAGGAAAGATTTCTGGTCAACGGGAAATATCTCATCGTGCGCAAGGCCACCCTGTTTTATGGCGAGAGCAAGGATGTGATCGTCATGAACATTCATGCGCGGGAACCACTGACCCGCAGCGACCTGGATCTGTTCAAGGCCAAGGTTCAGAGCAATTTTCCCAAAAAACTAACGATCAGGGCGGATATAATCTATATCCTGTAGACACAATGAATACCCGGACCTTCCTTGCAATACTCTTTTCATCACTGCTTTTGTTCACTGGCTGTGATCAGCAGTCGGTTGTCGAGCCCAGCGGAAATACAGTCAGGATTGGCGTTATCGGACCTTTCAGCGGACCGAACAGACTGAAGGGAAAGCAGGCCCTTGATGGCATACGGACTGCCATACAAATGCAACCCCTGCTCAGGAACGGGGATGCAATCGAACTGGTGATAGAAGATGACGGGGACGATCCATCCCTGACAGGGGAGGCACTTCAAAAACTGGCCGGGATCGACGGGGTATCGGCCATACTGATCGCATCGACGAGCAATACCGTGCTTGATATACGCTCCCTCGCCAACGATCTGGAGATCCCGATTATCGCATTGACTGCCACTCATCCCGATGTCCGCAAACAGAATGACTATATCAGTCAGCTTGTCTTCGACGACACGATGCAGGGCATGGTCGCAGCGCTGTTCGTGATGGATGAACTGCTGATCGAGAAGGTAGCGGTATTCGTCAATCCGGACAGTACCTACTCCAGCAACCTGGCCAATGAATTCATACGGCAATACACCGCTATCGGCGGACAGATAACGGCAACGGTCCCTGTCAACGAGGGAGAGGAAGACTATACCGCCATCCTGGAAGACCTGCGCAACCGGGAAACGAGGCTACTGTATCTGCCGATTGCCGACAGGAATCTGCTCCGGATTGCCGAAGCGGCAGTTGCACTGGAGTGGGAGCCGGAAATGATGGGCGGCGATGGAATACTGGATTCATTTCTCAATCATTATCCGAAACAGGCACGTTTGCTGGAAGGCATGATGGCGACAAACTATTTCGATGACAACTCGCCACTCACCCCTTTTGGCGAACGGGCAGAGAAGACCTACCGCTCGCTGTTCGGTGGTATACCGAACACCTACAATGCCCTGGGAGTCGAGTCATACGCCCTGCTGCTCAATGCGATGAATCGATGCGAGAAACCGGATAACCGGGAGTGTATCAACCCGATGATCCGCAGCACACGTGATATCACCGGGGTAATCGGGAATATTTCAATCAATGCGGATGGCAGGGCGGACCGACCGCTGATCATTACCAGGGTCAGGAACGGGCAGGTGGAGTTTGTCGTCAAGGTGTACTGAGTCTGGAACTCATCGTGGCGTAATCAATCCGTGCCGGAGAACAGTTTCAGACCCACGATACCGGCCACAATCAGGCCAACGAAAAAGAAGCGCGCGAATACCGCGGCCTCACCGAAAAAGAGGATCCCCAGCAGAAAGGCGCCTACCGCCCCGATCCCGGTCCACACGGCATAAGCGGTTCCCATTGGTATGGTACGCTGGGCGATCAACAGGAAAAAGCCACTCCCCACCATCGAGAGAACGGAGAACGCGATCCAGCCGTAACGAATCCCCTGCCCGGTCCAGCCCAGTTTGAGGCCCACCGGCCAGCCCCACTCGAAGATTCCTGCAATGATCAGATATACCCATGCCATATTCTCATCCCCTGCATACTGAAATCCGGATTAAATCGCACCCTCCACGATCTTCTGCAAACCGCGGTAGTCGGTCTTTCCGGTACCCAGCACCGGGATCTCGTCCGCAACGATCACTTTCGCCGGAACCGAGAGTGCAGCAATGCCCTGCTCCCTGGCATAGGTGCTCAAGGCATCCCGGGAGGCATCCGGGTTGGTGCTGACCAGAACCAGCTGCTCGCCTTTTTTGGGATCCGGAACAGCGGCGACTGCGTGCTGATAATCCGGCCAGAGTTTCGCCGCGACCCCTTCCACGGCTGCCAGTGAAACCATTTCACCGGCAATCTTCGCGAATCGCTTTGCGCGGCCCTGAATAGTGACATAACCCGCCTCATCGATGGTGACGATATCCCCGGTGTCATACCAGTTATCCTTCGGGGGCTGCAGCTGGCCGGGATCTTCAATGCGCAGGTAACCACTCATGATATTGGGACCATGCACCTGTAGCCGGCCACCCTCCTTGATACCAGGTACCGCATCCAGACGGTACTCGATACCCGGCACCAGCTTTCCAACCGAACCGACCTGGTTGTGCATCGGGCTGTTCATGGCAAGCACCGGTGCGGTCTCGGTGGCACCATACCCCTCGAAGATACGCACACCATAGCGTTCGCTCCAGACCTTCCTGGTCTCCTCCTTCAGCTTTTCGGCACCGGTGAATACATAGCGGATGCTGTAGAAATCATAGGGATTCGCAAAGCGGGCATAACCGGCCAGGAAGGTATCGGTACCGAACATGATGGTGGCATTGGTCTCATAGACCATCTCGGGCACGATCCGGTAATGCAGCGGAGACGGGTAGAGGAAAACCTTGATCCCCGACAGCAGGGGCAGAAGGGTTCCGCAGGTAAGCCCGAAGGAATGAAACACGGGCAGGACATTGAAGACGATATCGGTCGGGCCGAAGTCGATCATCGAGGACACCTGGTAACGGTTGGCCTGGATATTGGTGTGGCTAAGTACCACGCCCTTGGGTGAACCCTCGGTTCCCGAGGTAAAGAGAATCACTCCCGGTCCCTCCGGGTCACGGTTTCTGCAGCAGAGCCAGTAGGAGAGACGAGGCGCGAACGAGGCGATCATTCCCAGCAGTTTCGTGCCCCCCCCGATTTCCTCTTTCAGATCCTCCAGGTAGACCAGCCGGATCCCCGCGGCCTCGATCGCCGCGGCCACCTCCTCCAGCTTGCCCATCTCGATGAAACGCCGGGAGGTGTATACGAGGCTGACCCCAGAGGCCTTGCAGCCATTGATCATATTGCTGGAACCGGTGGTGAAAGTGAGCATGGCCGGCACCCGGCCCCAGGCATGCAGACCGAAAAATGCCAGTACGGCGGCAACCGCGTTGGGGAGCAGGAGACCCACATGCGCCCCGTGGTCGGTCCCCCTGGTCATGGCCCTCCCCAGCACAAAGCTGCCGATCAATGTGCGGCGGTAACTGACCGGATTGCGCTCGATATCCTCCAGCACCAGATGCTTGGGACTGGTGAAATCCCTGGCATCGAGCAGGGACTGGAAC
>JARFQV010000212.1 GCA_029287615.1 Pseudomonadota bacterium
ATGTGCCGAGCCAGAATCCCAGGTTCTTGTCGAGAAATTCATTCCAGGGCATGTAATGGGATCCGTCACATGAGAAGGTTAGCCCGATGAGGCCATTGAAGATATTGAGCATTCCCGAGCGCAGATAAATGGTCTCGTCCATGAATCTGAGGTCACGGAAACAGCGGAGTATCCTGATGACGGCATCTTGCGGGATTTGTGCATCGGCAGGATAGTCCCTGCGGGGATAGGCCAGGCAAAGGTCAGGGTTGGTGAGCTCTTCGATGCCGTGGATACGAAAACGATACGGGTCATCCATCGACCAGAGTGTGGCGCGGGAGCTCGAGAAGTGCAGCTTGGCGTGGAAAATGCCATTGATCGTGATCAGCTCGGCGAGCAGGTCCAGTACCGGGTCGATGTGTTCGTCCATCGGGCTGGTCGCACGCGCCTGGTGGAAAAGGCCGGAGCGGATAGCCGGGTCGCCCTTGAGTTGCATCCACTGGCTTGGTTGTGTGCTCAGGGCATGCGTGGCAGGTAGTTCGCGCAGATCGAAGTCAGCCCCGAGATAACCCAGCAGGCGGCCATTCTCTGCACGGATAATCTGCACGGCCGTCAGTGAGGGACGCCGTGCATTGCGGCTGATGTAGGCATCGGAGAGCGAGAAGGGCGCGCCGGCGAGTGCCATGCCAAGATAGGGACGATCACTCCGGTCGCGGCCGTAGTGTTCTTCCAGCAAGCCGGTGCGGGAAGCGTTGGCCGTGATCTGGTGCGCCTGCTCATCGAGCAGGTACAGGTATTTGCAGTAGGGCAGTTCGGTCAGTCCCTCCATCAGGCGGGCTTCAAGAGCCTGTCGATCCGGCCACAACTGTCTGCAGTCTTCCACTATCCTGATCAGCGGGGCAGCCAGCCACTCTTTGAGGATGTGGCGCTGGCGGTCTATGGATTCCTGTAAATTCTCATTCATGTTGGCTGGCATGCGGTTCTGTTTGACAAACCCTGTGGAGGCCTGGCGGTAAAATTCGGTGGACGTGCATGCCGGATATTATGCAGGCAGCCGACCCGGTGACTATTGATCCCTTGATCTGCCTCGGTGCGCTTTCACACAGGACAATGATTCGTAAGCCGATGATTTGAAATGGCTCCCCGGGACGGGCTCGAACCGCCGGCCCGGTGATTAACAGTAGCAGAACCCCTTTGTTTTCTGCTCAGAAAGTTTAAGAGTCCGCAGCCTTTTTCTGGTGGCCGATCTGCTTGGCCACCCGGACTGAAACAAACCTGAGCTTTCTCATGCAATCTGCACCAGAATTTACTCGTTTATACATGCATTTCCGAGTGTGCTCCACGAGTTGTGCCTTTGGGGCGACCGAGATTCCACTGAACAAGTGCCCGAGTCGTCGCGTGGGGGAGGGGGCGCCCAAGGGCGGCGGCATGCCGTCGCCGGAAACGGCTTAGAGCGGGGCACTGAGGGGAGCAACTGTGGCGGACGAGCTGACGGGGTGGGGCCCTGGTGTCGACTGCGTCGGGTCGGGGCAGGTTTCCGGCCGGTACGATACGGGGCGGGAAACTGAAAAACCGGAAACCTGCTGGTATTCGATGCCGGTCACTGGTGCCTGAACCTGCTCAGGTTTTACGAGGCACTTCGACAGGTCAAACCACATTTAATTACACTACATGATGTCAATTTATTGTACCGATCGAATATCATGGCCGAATGAACCGTCTCAGGTATCTTCTCGGGACCACCATAGGCCGCAAACTGGTCGTGGCATTGACAGGTATAGTATTGATCCTGTTTGTCGTTGGGCATATCAGCGGCAACCTGACGATCTACATAGGTCAGTCGGCGCTTAACAGTTATGCTCACTTCCTGCAGACCAGCCCTATGCTTTGGGTGATGAGGCTGGCCATGCTGGCGATTGTTGTGCTGCATATCGCACTTGGCTTTACATCGATGCGGGAAAACCACCTGGCGAGACCGGAAACCTGTCATGCAGGTCAATCATGGTATCTGCGACTCTACCAGCAGCGCATGATTATCAGTGGTCTGGTATTGCTGGCTTTCATTGCCTGCCATGTCGCGCACCTGACCCTGGGTGTCGGCCTCGGAGAGGTTTCCAGGTTGAAGGATACCAGCGGTCATGTGGATGTCTATTCACGAGTCGTGTCGACTTTTCAAAATGCCTGGATTGCCTGGGCCTATATCGCAGCGATGCTGTTTCTGGCAATACATTTAAAGCATACTGTGCGCGCGGTGTTTCAGACACTGGGATTTTTCCGCGAAAACTATTTTGAATTCTTCGAATTTCTGTCCTGGATGGTGACCCTGGTGGTGGTGGCCGGATTCATTTCGATTCCGCTGTCGGTACAACTGGGCTGGCTGACGCTGCCATGATTCCCGACGCGCATATACCCCATGGCGATTTGGGCGACAAGTGGGACAACTGCCTGGATGCTCTGCATCTGCTGAGCCCAGCCAACAAGCACAAGAGAAACGTCATCGTGGTAGGAACCGGCCTGGCAGGTGCCTCGGCGACAGCCACGATGGCGGAGCTCGGTTATCGCGTGGATGCCTTTACATTTCATGACTCTCCGCGTCGCGCGCATTCCATCGCTGCACAGGGCGGTATCAATGCGTCAAAGAATTACCCCAACGATGGCGACAGTCATTACCGCCTGTTCATCGATACAATCAAGGGCGGGGATTTTCGTTCACGCGAGGCCAACGTGTACCG
>JARFQV010000182.1 GCA_029287615.1 Pseudomonadota bacterium
CTAGGCTATCCGGATCAGGTGCCCGGGAGAACTGAAGAAGGACTAACGTACACCTCTTCATTGCTTTCACGACATCAAGGATGATCCAGTTCCCCCCACCCGTTTTTGAGAATCCGGGGCCGGGCAAGCGCTGAGGGTGCAGGCATACAGATGCAGGGGATATTGTGGTTGCTGTTACCCGTCGCGGCTGCTTCCGGCTGGTATGCTGCGACCAGGAACATCCGGAAATCAAGTCCCCCTGGTCAGTCTTACCCGGTTCCTGAATTTCTGCAGGGACTGAAATATCTCCTGGAAGAGCAGCCTGACAGGGCTGTTGACCTCCTGACCAGTACCCTCGAGATCAATTCGGAAACCATCGATACCCACCTGGCCCTGGGAGTCCTGTTCCGCAAGAGGGGTGAAACCGAACAAGCCATTCGAATCCACCAGCAGCTGCTGGACATGCCGGATCCGGGAGCCGATCAGCGAGAGGCAGTGTTGCTGGAACTGGGCCGGGATTATATGTATGCAGGATTGCTGGATCGGGCAGAGGAGCTGTTCAGTGAACAGGCATCCATGTACGGTCCTTCCTCTGCGGCAATGCAGCATCTGCTTGACATCTATCAGCAACAGAGGGAATGGGCCAAGGCAGCCGGGATCGCAGAAAAACTCGATAAGGCAGGCGATCAGCCATCCGCTATGGTGCTTGCCCATTTCTATTGCGAACAGGCGGAGCAAGCCCGTGAAAAAGCCGGCCTGGCCGCAAGCAGGAAACTGCTCGACAGGGCCCTGGAGACTGACCAACACTGCGTAAGAGCAAGTGTCCTGAGAGGTGATGTCGCTTTTCAGTGTGGTGACTATCGGGAGGCGATTGACGCCTATAAATCTATCGTTGCCCAGGATATTGAATTCCTGCCGGAAGTGCTGGACTCGTTGATCAAGTGTCATGAACACTATGGAGAAACTCCGGCACTGATCGACTACTTGCTGACCGTGCTGGATGAGAGAGACGGTATCTCGCTTGTACTGCCGCTCACGGGACTCATCGCAGAGTATCGCGGCACTGATGAGGCTGTTTCATTCGTATCAGAAAGACTGGTCAGAAATCCCTCCATCTGCGGGATGGCGCAATTGATTGAACTGGGTCTTGCCCGGTGCAAAGGGGCTGACAGGAGATATCTTGCCCTGCTGAAGGAACTGAGCGGCAGCTTGCTGCAGGGAAAGCCGGCCTACCGATGCGGTGAATGCGGATTTACGGGCCATTCATTACACTGGCGATGTCCGGGTTGCCGTCGCTGGGGCACCGTAAAGCCCGCATATGCAAATGACAGTAAATAACCGCCTATTCATGGCCTCCAGGAAGGGAAAGATCCTATGAAACAGGTTTCGTCGCCGGGCTCACGAATCATTGTCGCGCTGGATTTTCCCGATCAGGATTCGGCTACAGACCTGGTGGGGAAGCTAAATCCCGAACAGTGCCGACTGAAGGTTGGCAAGGAATTGTTCACGCGAGCCGGGCCGGATCTTGTAGCCCGCCTTGTTGAGGCAGGTTTTGATGTATTCCTCGACCTTAAATTTCACGATATCCCCAACACGGTTTCCCGTGCCTGCCGGGCAGCCGCCGACCTGGGTGTGTGGATGATCAATGTTCACGCAACCGGTGGGAGGCGGATGATGGAAGCCGCAATGGAAGGGATCGACAGTTCGCCGAGCGGCAGACCGCTGCTGGTGGGCGTTACATTGCTTACCAGCCTTGATACCGAAGACATAAGGGAGGTCGGTCTGAGCGGTACACCCCGTGAAAATGTTCTCCGGCTCGCTGCGCTGGTGGCGGATTGTGGCCTGGACGGTGTGGTTTGTTCCGCGCACGAGGCATCCGTGCTCAGGGAGCAGCAGGGCCGGGAATTCGTGCTGGTAACACCGGGTATACGCTTTTCAGGAGAGGGCGGCGATGATCAACGGCGCATCATGACACCGGTTGCTGCAATACGGCAGGGGGCCCATTATCTCGTCATCGGTCGCCCGGTTACCCAGGCTGACAACCCGCCAGGTGTTCTGATGACAGTCAATTCAGAAATTGATGCATTACCTGACGCCGAATGATCGTTATCCTGTGGCCTGCATGTTGTTGTCAGCGGCACCGGTATTCCGGGCAGAGGTAGCAGCCAAAGGCATCAACGATGCAGGGTTGCCTGTCACCGACCGGATACTCGACAGATCCGGTTGATAAGCACGGGCAGGAAATACTTACCAGCAAGGAGGCTGTCATGCATCATTTACATGGATTGATTTTGTTCTTCTCACTAGCGTTCTGCATTTCACTCGGTGTACACGCAGGTCCGGTTGATATCAATAGTGCAACTGCGGAGATTCTTGCAGAAACCATAGACGGTGTCGGCCTGAACAAGGCATTGTCGATAGTGCGCTATCGTGAATCCAATGGTCCGTTCACAAGTGTCGACGAGCTTGTTCAGGTCAAGGGTATCGGGAAGCTAACCGTTGATAAAAACCGCAACGGTTTAACTGCCAGTGATCCCGCCGGCCGTTGAAACGGCGATTGGAAACACAGACCCGGCCGGGGTGGTACTGGCCGGGTTCCCCCCCGGGTCTTTTGCATCCCTGATTCGGTTACCTTAGCAGATTCAAGGCACTGGCCTGGATTCTCACCGCGCACCGGAATGATCGCACAGGGGCATGGATCCGCTATAATGGTCCCGACAAGCATTCAGTGAAACTTCGCCAGCAAAAAGGATCCGGGATTGAATATATATCCAGTCATACTTACCGGGGGTGCAGGTAGCCGATTGTGGCCGGCCTCCCGGGAACATTATCCCAAACCGCTGTTGCCTCTTTTCGGAGATCGTACCCTGCTCCAGGAAACCAGCCTCAGGCTGGATGGTATCCCCACCGCCAATCCCCTGTATATCTGCAATGAGGAGCACCGTTTCCTGCTTGCAGAACAAGTACAGTCAATCGGACTCAAACCCGAAGCGATCATTCTGGAGCCGGAGGGACGCAATACGGCACCGGCCTTGACAGTGGCGGCACTCATGCTGGAAAAAGCGGATCCGGAATCGGTGATGGTCGTCATGCCGGCCGATCATGTCATTCCTGACCGTGAGCAATTCCAGACTGCCGTCAGCAGGGGTGTCGAACTGGCAATGGATGGTTACCTGGTAACATACGGGGTGGTTCCTGCCTATCCGGAGACAGGTTACGGCTATATCCGCCAGGGAAAATCACTTGGCAATGGCGCCGTAGTGGACCGGTTTGTGGAAAAGCCGGACCAGGCAACTGCAAAGAAGTACGTCGATTCCGGCGACTACCTGTGGAACAGTGGAATATTCACCATGCGTGTGGATCGGTGGCTGGAAGAGGTGGGGCAATATGCACCGGAGATTCTCAGGACCTGTCGGGAGGCAGTCAGGCAGGGCAGGCGCGACCAGGATTTCTGCCGGATGCAGAACCAGGCTTTCCTGGAATGTCCGAGTGACTCGATTGACTATGCGGTCATGGAAAAGACCGATGGCGCTGTAGTGGTACCGCTGGAGGCAGACTGGTCCGATCTTGGAGTATGGTCCGCCCTGTGGGATGTCTCATCCAAGGATGCCGAAGGTAATGTGACAAGGGGTGATGTGCTAATGCACGATGTGCATGACAGCCTGCTGCTTTCCGAGGGCAGGTGCCTCGCGGCTGTTGGCGTCAGGGACCTGATCGTGGTCGAGACAACAGATGCCGTTCTGGTCGTGGATCGCAAGCGCTCGCAGGACGTCAAGTCGATCGTGCAGCAACTCAAGGAAAAAGAGCGGGAAGAGCACAGGGTTCACAGCCGTGTCTACCGCCCCTGGGGAGATTACGAAAGCATCGACTCCGGTACGCGTTACCAGGTCAAGCGCATCACAGTCAAGCCTGGCGCCTCCCTGTCCCTGCAACTGCATCATCACCGGGCAGAGCACTGGATTATCGTGCGTGGAACGGCGCGGGTTACAAGGGATGAAGAGGTCTTCACGCTAACAGAAAACCAGTCAACCTACATACCACTGGGTGTCAAGCATCGATTGGAAAACCCCGGTACAATTCCGCTGGAGATAATCGAGGTACAGTCGGGCAGTTATCTGGGTGAGGATGACATCGTCCGTTTTGAGGATATCTATGATCGTTGTGAAGGAAACTGAACTTCCTGTCCGCAATATGTCCACGACCGATTGGAACACGCCAGAGCAATACCCGACATAGTAACCGCTATCAAATCCTTTTATCGAGATTGTATGTCAAACGGTGTACCACTACTTTGAATTGATCTGGTTCAGGGCCCGGGCTGAACTGCATGCGGAGGCGTCACGTGCCTACACGGGCATGCTCTGGTGGATTATCGAGCCTGTCCTCTATATGGCTGCCTTCTACTTTATTTTTGCTGTCGGATTTCGTGGCAAGAATGAAGATTTTGTACCCTTTCTATTGTGTGGCCTGGTGCCATGGAAGTGGTTTTCCAGCATGATTATGAGTGGGGCCCGGTGTATAACCGCCAATCGTGCCCTGATCCAGCAGGTCTATCTGCCGAAGATTGTATTGCTGGGTATCGCCTTGGTGATCAGCACCCGCAAGTTCCTTATCATCCTTGCACTGTTATTGTTGTTCCTTCTTGTCTACGGCATCCCGCCAAGCACAAGCTGGTTCGGCTTGCCACTGATCATGCTGGTGCAGATGCTGCTCATGCTCGCGATCGCCGGCGCCGGTGCCGTTATTATGCCTTTTTTCCCCGACATTAAACTGATCATCGACAATGGTCTGCTGGTTTTATTCTTTTTATCCGGAATCTTTTTTGAAATATCCTCGACTACCGAGACCGTGCAGCAGTACCTCATGATGAACCCGGTCGCTGTTCTGATCAACGCATACCGCGATGTTTTGCTGACAGGATCGTGGCCGGACTGGGGACAACTGATGATCACGGGTATCCTCTCCAGTGTGGTGATTGCCCTGGTCTGGATGGCCCTGGTACGTTTTGATCGCGTGTATCCAAAGATCGTAAGCTGATGTCACCATTCAAGAGCAGGAAACAGCCGGTACTGAGTCTGCGCAAGGCAGGGATCTACTACCGGCGTGGTGGCAGTTTATTCCATCCTGACCGGTTCTGGGCGCTTCGGGATGTTTCCTTCGATCTTTTCCACGGTGAAACTCTCGGGATACTCGGTCACAACGGCGCGGGCAAGACAACGCTGATGCGCCTGATCGCAGGAATCTATCAGCCAGACCGGGGTGAGGTAATCCGAACCGAGTACCGTGCATCACTGTTATCGTTGCAGGTTGGGTTCATTCCGCACCTGACGGGCAGGGAGAATGCCATCCTGAGCGGTATGTTGCTTGGTTTGAAAAGGAAGGAACTGGAATCCAGGATGGAAAAGATCATCTCCTTCTCGGAACTGGAGGAATTTATCGATCAACCCGTACACAGCTATTCCACGGGAATGAAGGCCAGACTCGGGTTCGGGGTTGCCTTTCAGGCTGATCCGGACATACTGCTGGTTGATGAGGTTCTGGGAGTAGGGGATATCGATTTCCGGGAAAAATCGACCCTGGCGATGAAGGAAAAAATCAGGTCCAACAAGACCGTTGTCATCGTGTCTCACTCGCCGGGGGTCATGCGTGAGCTAAGCGACCGTATTGTATGGATCGAGCGGGGTAAAACCATCGCCGATGGCCCGCCCGATGAGGTACTGGAGCGCTACCTCTCCCACAGGAAAGGAAAGACAAGGAAGACGTGAACGATTGGTCTGTTACAGGATATCCTTGAGGGGCCTGCGGGACAGCAGGCGTTTTATCCTGCGCTGTATCCAGACAGGAATGAAACTCGCCACACGGGCCCCGACCGGGTGCTGCAGGCAATGTAACAGTAACCGCAGAAACCTTTCTTTCCGGTTGGCAAGCGAGTTGGCGGATGACGGGGTATCGCCGGTAGAGGCCAGTCTCTCAAGCCAGGCAAGATCAAGACTGCCTTCGCCGGAAGGTGAAACACGGACTGTGTTTTTCAGATAGTCGGATGCGTAGCTGAAGTGCTGTTCCGTGTTTTTGCGGCCATACTGGTTGCTGTTTCCGAAATCCTGGTGCAGATCATTCCAGTTATCACGCAAGCCGGAAAAAAACGAACACCAGTCCGCCGGTGCCTGTTTCCAGTTTTGTATCCAGGTAAGCGGGCGATCTTCCAGGCGTTCCGGGAAAGCGCCTATATCAGGCGCCACGATTGGTAATGCGGCCTTCAGTCCTTCACTGAGTGTATAGCTGTAGGTCTCGGGCCACATAGCCGGATACCAGATCAGATGTGGCTGTACAGACATGATCAGGGCAGGCAGTTGATCGGTGGTATAAGCCCCATGCTGTTTCACCGGCTTGCCCAGTTGCTGGCAGGCATAGCCTATCAAATGGAACTCGAGATCCAGTTTTCTCCCTCTGGATTCCCTCGCCGTTTCTTTCAGCATGTGCGCACCCTTTTCCAGGCTGATTGCGCCAAGGACCAGTATCCTTAGTTTATGACCTTTCTCGAGCGGCCATGAATGAGGAGAGGGATACGGCTGATCTGCCTCCCAGTCCGGGTGGTAGGCCAGCGTATATTTCAGTTCCGGGTAGTGAAGCGAGAAATAATCGATGGCGAACCGGGAGGGAACAAAGATCCGCTCCGCACCGGACAGGAATCTTTCCTGCTCCTGTTGCCACCGGGGCAGGCTATGGCCATCAGGCAGTACATATTGTGGTGCCTGTTCCCGGAGATTGGGGGTGAACTCTCCCCGGCTGTTTGTCTGTACAGGGTTGGAATTGATGAGAAAGTAATCATGTAAGGTGCAGTCCATTGGCGTACCGAGGTCACGGGATAATCCGTACAGAACGCTGTCCAGACCCATGGTGTGATGCCAATGTACCCGTGATATTCCGATGTAAGCCAGAAGATCCAGCAATGCGGGGTAATCATGCGGTAGCGTGATGTCAAGGCACGGGGAAAGATAGGGATCAATGCCAAAACTGACTTTTGTTGCACCATTACCTGCAGGTCTGATGACAATAACATCCATTTCGGCTTTTAATAGTTCAGCCAGTTCATGCAAGTGATGTTCAGTTCCACCACCCAGGTTGTGCGTCAGAAAGACCACCTTGTATCCAGGACTTTGGCGGTACCGCTCGATTTGCAGACGCAATCGTACTTGCGGCGAGGCTTCTTCTGTGATGGGTAGTCTTTTCAACTCATTCATTCCGGAAACTCTTCCTGCAGAAAGACCCGCACCGGCCGTACCTGCATGCTCGGTTTTCACCGGTGTATACATGGAAAGTATCCTGGGGCCTGATAACACTAATAATGATTGGCCAGAATCAGGCAGCGCAGAATAAAATTGTCCAGTCCGGATTGCCGGTATACTTCAGGATGGAGTGCATAGCGGACTCTATTCCCGAATGACTTTCTGGAACTGATAAATCGTTCAATCATGCCCTGGTTCTGGCTATCCAGTCGGTCTCCGAATTGTTCATGGAACAACATCGCTGTATCGTGTGGATGATAGGCCCTGCCTGCTGAATCGATGAAACGGGCTATCCTGCGTTTGATGAGTCCATACGAAGACGCAGCGGCGCCATACACGTTGGATTTATGTTGCCGGTACTTTATTCGGGGGACCGGGTCAAACAGTACCCGCCCGAATGCCGAGCCAAGCAGATAGCACCAGTGATCATGCATGACCGACGGGGGAGGGGGCGCGTCCAGCAGCAATTTTCTCGTATGATGATTGAACATCAAGGTGCAACCGATGGCCACATTCTCAACCAGTGCGTTATGCAGTTTCGGTGCGCGTTTCAGCACGGGTGAGTAACCCAGGTGTTTCAGATCCGCATCAACATACTCCAGCCTGGAGCAGTAAAGTAACGGTCCATCGGCATTATCTGCGTTGAGGAGGGTAAGCGCTGCCTCAATTTTATCCGCCAGCCAGATATCGTCCTGATCACAATATGCAAAATACCCGTCATCTTCATGGGCGGTTTTCAGCAATTCGTGAAAGCTGCATGCCGGACCGAGATTATCACCGTATTCGACCCTGATCGAGGGGTGCGAGTCTGAGTAGGCATCCAGGATCTCCCGCGTTCTGTCAGTAGAGCCGTCATCGCGAATATTGATTATGATATTATCGCAGGTTTGTTCGAGCAGACTGTCCAGCAGGGCGGCCAGATACCGGCAGCCATTGTATGTGGATAACAGAATGTTGATCGCTGGATTGCTGGCCATCGGAAGGCATGGGGAGGCACACGGATACGCTTCGCATCTGGATGCAGGAAGTATACATGATCCGTTTATCGAAATCACAAGAGCCGGCTCTTCACAGGACGGGCACGGATACAGGCTGTTTTCGCGACCGTGTACTATTTCCGCAACAGATCCGCCAGTCGGCATGATCATGACCAGCAGGCCGAAATCGGTTGTAGACATAGTGTGAATATCCCGAAAACGGAAACCTGAAAGCACATATGGAAAACCATAGCACTCCACAATGCAGCGCTGTATCAAGATGACTGGAAAGGCACCCACCATTTTGTATCTTGTCACGGAAGACTGGTACTTCGTACTCCATCGGTTACCGATAGCACGCCAGGCATATAACAATGGCTGCAGGATTATCGTTGTAACTCGTATCGGTGAATATGGAGAACTGCTGGAAAAAGAGAATTTCGAGGTTGAAAATCTGGATTGGGAACGGAAATCGGTCAACCCGGTACAGGCATTGCTGGATTTGCGAAAGATTAAAGACATTTACGACAGATATCGCCCTGATATCGTCCATCATATTGCAATCAAGCCGAGTATATTCGGCAGCATCGTTGCCCTGCGTTCCGGTCCGCAATGTATTGTCAATAATCTGGCCGGTCTGGGTAGCGTGTTTTCCGATAAGGGTCTCCGCAACCGGATACTACGATTCATTCTGATGGCATCTTTCAGGATTTTATTCAAGCAGTCCAACACGGTCACCATCGTTGAAAACCGCGATGATCGCGATTTTCTGTTGAAGAGGATCGGGCTGACAGCGGATTCTGTTGCGTTAATCCGTGGAATTGGTGTGAATACAGCTATTTTCGATTGCTCGCCTGAGCCGGAAGGAAAACCGGTTGTCACCATGGTTTCGCGCCTGCTCTGGTCCAAGGGGGTTGGTATTCTCGTCGAGGCAGCCCGAATTCTTGTCTCACGCGGCGCGTCGGTAACAATACGTCTGGTAGGTACACCGGATATTTCCAACCGCGATACGGTATCCGAAGAACAGTTGCAACGCTGGAATGACGAAGGTGTTGTCGAGTGGGTTGGTCACAAGGACGATATTGCCCAAACCTGGCGAAATACAAATATCGCTGTTTTGCCCAGCTATTATCGGGAAGGTGTCCCCAGAACACTGCTGGAAGCGGCATCCTGTTGCCGTGCACTCATAACCACCGATATGCCGGGTTGCCGTGAAATCGTACAACACGGAGTCAATGGATTGCTGGTGCCCCCGCAGGACCCTCACGCGCTTGCAGATGCGATCGAGAAATTGATAGGCGAGCCGCAACTACGAAGCAGGATGGGGCTGGCTGGACGCTCGTTGGTCGAAAAGGAGTTCTCCGAGGATTATGTGGTGAGGGAGACTTATGCGCTCTATGAAAGGTTACTGACGATTCAGAAAGGCTCTGGATACGTATGGCACTAATGTGCCCGATGGTGAGAAACGGTTCATTCTTGATGCGAATACCGAAGCGATGACAGGTCTCGCCCTGGTCACCGGTTGCAGCGGGTTTATCGGAAGTCATCTGGTGGCATCCCTGCTTCAGCAGGGAGTTTCTTTGAAAGGTTTGTCCAGACACCCGGACAGATGTCCGGCTGGAAACGGCTGTGACTATATCGAGGGCGATCTGAGACGACCCGGGACCCTGGCAGGAATTGCCGAAGGTGTGCATACCGTCTATCACCTGGCCGGATACGCCCATGCAACCGATCCTTCCTCCGCAATTCACCATGAATTGACGGTAGAGGGTACTCGTCGGCTTCTTGCTGAAGCCCGGCGATGGGGGGTCTCCCGGTTTGTCTATGTCAGCAGCGTCAAGGCTATGCCGGGGCATCCGGTTGATTGTGTTGATGAGACCTGGAAATCCAGGCCTGATGATGACTACGGAAGAACCAGGCGCCTGGCGGAGGATCTTGTATTCAGAACCGGCAAGAGCTGCGGCATGCATGTAAGTGTACTCAGGCCTGCTCTGGTGTACGGTGCGGGATGCAAGGGTAACCTCGCCAGCATGATGAAATGGATCAGCCGGGGCTTGTTTCCACCGATACCGGCAACGAACAATATCCGTTCCATGGTGGATGTTCGTGATCTGGTCAGGGCTATCATCAGGGCTGCAGAGGCACCAGCCGCAAACGGCAGGGACTACATCATCACAGACGGTCAGGATTACACAACGCGGCAAATCTACACGGCGATGTGCATCTCACTGGACAGAAAGGTTCCCCGCTGGGTAGTCCCGTCCCCGATATTGCGCCTTGCCGGCAGGGCTGGGGATACGGCTGAGCGGCTGCTGGGTCGCCCCCTGGCGTACAACAGTGCGGTATGCAGTCGTCTGCTGGACTCCGCGTGTTATCGCTCGATACGCGCCACCAGGGATCTAGGGTTCAAACCGCTTTATCGCCTTCAGGACGCATTGCCGGGAATGGTGAGGCAATTCCGTATCCAGAGTGACAAGGGCGCATAACCCGGATGCTGATTTCAACACTCGTTGCCCTGCTGGTTGCCGCACTGTTGTCGTGGTGGTTTTCAAGTTCCAGAGGAAGGTGGCTGGTACTGGATATTCCCAATGAGCGCTCCTTGCATACCACTCCCGTGCCACGGGCCGGCGGTATTGCAATCCTTGCGGGCGTGGTTGCCGGATTTCTCGCGTCATTGGTCTTGATGGAGGAAACGTTTCCGGCTCCCGCCGTGTTCTTTTCGATCCTGGTTCTCGCCATTGTTTCGCTGATCGACGATTATGGCGAAGTCGGAATCGTTGTGCGTCTGCTGGCACAGGCGGGCGTGGCACTCGTCCTGCTTTTTGCACTGGGCCTTGTTGATGGAAATCTGCTCGTTTCCACGATACTGCTGCTGTTCCTTGTCTGGATGATCAATCTGTACAATTTCATGGACGGGATGGACGGTTTCGCTGGTGGTATGGGATGCATCGGTTTTACCACGTTCGCCCTGATCGCCTGGCAGAATGGTGCCACGGAGTTGGCACTGATCTGCGCAATCACGGCTGCGGCGAACTGTGGATTTCTGCTATTCAATTTCCCCCCGGCGAGGATATTCATGGGCGACACCGGCTCAACCCTGCTTGGTCTCCTTGCCGGGTGCGTAATTCTGTATAGCCATGACTCGGGTCTGGTGCCGCTATGGTTGGGGATACTGGTATTTTCACCATTTTTTGTTGATGCGACAGTCACCCTCACGAGACGAATCCTGCATCTCGAGGTTTTCTGGAAGCCGCACAAAAAACATTATTATCAAAGGGTTGTGCAGTATGGCTGGGGGCACGGACGCACCGTTCTGTGTGAGTATGTGCTGATGCTTGCCTGCGGCATCTCGGTAATCATCGGTGTCGGCTTGCCGGTAACCGGTCAATGGTTGATCATAGGAGGATGGGTGTTTATCTACCTTCTACTCATGGTGGCGATTCAGGTAGCGGAAAAACGAAAGGACAGACGGAATGAAATTATCCGCTCGCCTCCGTAAACCGCTGACCGTATTTATCCATGACCTCCTGATGGTGCCGATTGCCTGGCTGGGGGCATACTGGCTGCGCTTCAACCTGGAAGCCGTTCCCGGGGAATATCTGCGGGAAGCACTGGACTGGCTGCCGGTGATCATGATCGTGCAGGCGCTTGTGTTCGTCTACCTGGGGCTCTACCGCGGTGACTGGCGTTTTGCTTCCCTTCCCGACCTGATGCGAATCATCAAGGCCGTGGCCGTCGGCATGCTCCTGTGCGTGGCTATCATTTTTCTGTTCACCCGCTTACAGAATATTCCGCGCTCCATCTTCCCGATGTACTCTTTCCTCCTGATCGGTGGTCTGGGCGGGTCGCGCTTTCTCTACCGCTGGCTGAAGGATCACAAGCTGTACCTGGGACAGGGGCAGCGGGTACTGATTGCCGGTGCCGGCAGGGCAGGAGAGATGCTGGCCAGGGATTTGTTGCGTGATCCCGAGCACGTTTTGCAACCAATCGGATTTGTCGACGACCGGCGATTGATGCGTGGTACCGATATACACGGGATCAGGGTGCTCGGACCTTGCAAGAAGATTCCCCGGCTGGTGGAAAAGCACGATATTGAACTGATATTACTTGCCGTACCATCCGCGAATTCCCCCCAACTCAGGCGTATTGTCGAATATTGTGAACAGGCCGGTGTTCCGTTCCGGATGCTGCCGCGATTGCAGGATCTGGTCGCGGGTCGGGTCTCGATCGATACCTTGCGCGAGGTATCCATCGAGGACTTGCTGGGCAGGGATGCCGTGTCCCTGGATTATGAAGCCATTAAATCGGGAATGGGCGGAAAGACCGTGCTGGTTACCGGTGGCGGTGGTTCCATCGGCTCGGAACTTTCACGCCAGGTAGCCCGGCTGGGACCCGCCAGGCTGGTTTTGTTCGAAAACAGTGAATATAGCCTTTATGCCATCGAGAAGGAATTGCGCAGGGACTATCCCGATCTGGAACTCCATCCACTGCTGGGAGATGTGACCGATTCCCGGGCGGTCGATAAGCTGTTTCGCACTTGTAAACCGGAGATTGTCCTGCATGCGGCAGCCTACAAACACGTACCTCTCCTGGAAAACCAGATCCGGGAGGCCGTGCGTAACAATGTCCTGGGTACTCAAGTCATGGCAATGGCAGCCGATCGTTACGGTTGCGATGCGTTTGTGCTGATATCCACTGACAAGGCAGTCAATCCGGCCAATATCATGGGCGCCAGCAAGCGGCTGGCAGAGATATTTTGTCAGAACTTCAACCAGCGGTCTGAATCGCGTTTTATCACGGTACGATTCGGTAATGTCCTCGGATCCGCCGGGAGCGTTGTCCCGCTGTTCAAGGAACAGATTGAAGCAGGTGGACCCGTAACGGTAACCCATCCTGACATGATCCGCTATTTCATGACGATCCCCGAGGCCTGTTTGCTGATACTGCAGGCTGAGGTGATGGGGCAGGGCGGTGAAATCTATGTGCTCGATATGGGTGAACCCGTCAATATAACCTATCTGGCAGAGCAAATGATCCACCTGGCAGGCAGGGAACCGGGCAAGGATATAAAGATCGTTTATACTGGCCTGCGTCCGGGTGAAAAACTGGCCGAGGAACTGTTTCATAAAAATGAACATCTTTCCAGCACACAGCACAAACAGATATTCCTGGCGCACCATCGGTCACATGAATGGAAACAACTGGATCGGGTTTACAGAGAACTGGATACGGCTTGCAGGGAATATAATGAGGTGAAGCTCAGAAAGGCGATGCAGTATCTGGTACCCGAGATGCATCATTCACCGGTCGAGTTACCTGATAACGTGGTAAAACTGGAACAAAGAAGACATCTATGAATACAAAAGTCAGAAAGGCGGTATTTCCGGTTGCCGGGATGGGGACACGTTTCCTTCCGGTCACCAAGGCCAATCCAAAGGAAATGTTACCAATCGTCGACAAACCCCTGATCCAGTATGCGGCTGAGGAGGCAATATCCGCAGGTGTTGAAGAACTGATTTTTGTAACCAGTTCCAGCAAGCGGGCTATCGAGGATCACTTCGACAAAAACTATGAACTCGAGACAGAACTGGAAAAAAAGGGCAAGACACAGCTGCTGAAGATCGTTCACGAAGTCGTGCCGGCCGGTGTCTCCTGTGTTTATGTTCGCCAGCCGGAGGCCCTGGGACTTGGGCATGCGGTACTCTGCGCAAAGCCGGTCGTGGGCGAAGAACCATTTGCGGTGATTCTTGCCGATGACCTGATCGACGGAGGCAGTAACAGTTGCATGTCGCAGATGACAGCGGTCTTTGAAAAGCAGCGTTGCAGTGTTCTGGGGGTTGAACAGGTACCCATGACAGAGACGGACAAGTATGGCGTTGTCGATGCCGAGCCGGTACAAAATAATCTTTCACGGGTAAACCGGATCATTGAAAAGCCGACTCCGGCGGATGCCCCCTCCAATCTGGCAGTCGTTGGCCGCTACATCCTCACTCCACGGATATTCGGGTTGCTGGAGACCACACCGCGCGGAGCAGGAGGGGAGATACAGCTCACGGATGCCATCGCCAGACTGCTGGATGAAGAACAGGTGCTGGCATTCGAGTTTGAAGGAACCCGATATGACTGTGGTGACAAACTGGGTTATCTGATGGCTACTGTAGAATATGCCCTCAAACACCCGGAGCTTAGTGCCGCCTTCCGGGAATACCTCAGTTCTGCATTCGGTACCTCGGAAGAATCACTGCTGCAGATTGCAAAAAAACATGCCTGAGCATGGGGGTACGACCGGCTATCCGTAGCAGTATAAAATTATACAATAAAAATAAGTAGTTGTAGCACCCCTTTTGATGCCCGCACCCGGCACGCGTCCTGTGGTCCTGCAGGTATTTTCTGTAAATCGGTTGTAATAACGAACCTTGAGTTCCATCCGGCTGCGTGGCTATCGCGTAGCGGATGCGTCTTCCTCGCCTGTCCGGCGGTTCACCCCACTGGCAAGCTATCCCGCGGATTCCGACCTGGCTGCCTGTGTCCGGACGGTCTCAAGAATTCCACATACCGGACGCTATCAATTTCAGGTGGCGGATAGTTCTCCTTCTCCTATTCCATGTGCCACCTGCTTGCCCCGTCACCTCCTCCGACGGGGCATTTTTTTTCAGTCTGCCAATATTCGAGACCGGTTTCGGATTTTCTTTTGGTATGTTCGAGGATGTTCATGGTATTCCTGTTACATTGGTAACCGGTTTTGGGTCGATGTCAGAGATGTTCATGTGGAACCTGTTGCGCAGACGGAGTCGGGAACTGTTTTTCGCGTGGGGGTGGCTTCTACCCGTATTCCTGCCATTTCTGTATATGGCGGGAAGGGCAGCCGGCAATCTGTTTTTTGTTGTCTATATCCTCTGGTCCGCGCTATCCCTGCGCAGACGGGATCTCTCCTTTCCGCCCTGGCTGGTACGTTTCTATCTGCTTATGCTGCTCGCTTATTCACTGGGTATCCCGGGTGCCCAGGAGCCGGTTGCGGCGATCTATGGCTGGGTAAAATACGCACTGCATACCAGCGCATTGTTCATTACGTTGATTGTAGCCAGAAGCGATCCGGATGGTATCCGCAAGCTGGTCAATGTTGCCGGTATGACCGGTTTGGCAACGATCCTGCTACTCGCCATGCAACTCGGATACCATGCCAGCCAGCCGGATTTTGTCCCGGCTGCACAGGTACGGGGACTGGCCCCGGCCTATCTGTTGCCATTCATGATAGTCTGGATCCAGGAGCGAATGACGGAAAAAAGCCGGATCCTGACAGGGCTGCTGCTTGTTTTTTCTGTCTTCACCCTGCTGGTCCTCGCGGATAGCCGCACCGAGCTGCTGTGCGCCTCCATGGGCTTACTGGTATTCGTCTGGCTGCGTTCTGCACGGCGGACCCCGCTCATCCTGCTGGCGGCATTACTCGTACCACTGATCGTCATGATGCGGATGGAGGTGACTGACCCGGTGCTAGTCGGTGGTGATTCGGCTGGATTACTGGACAGGATGAGCAGCTTTCGCATTCAGATATGGACACAGGCGATAACCGAACCGCCGTTACACCCTCTCGTGGGAGTTGGTATTGATAATGTCCGTTACTATGATCCGGTCATTATCAATGAATCCAGAAGCGTAAAACACCTCCATAACTTTTTGCTGGATGCCTGGTATGAAACCGGCTGGCTCGGGCTGGCTTCATTACTGGGCTTGCTGGCCTATTTATTTACCCAGGTTCTTTCTCGATTGAGAGAGGCAAACCGGACGCAGTTCCAGCTTGCTGTACCCCTGATATCCGCGGTTATGGCTATCATGACAGCGGCTTTCCTGGACCCCTCCTACCGTTCCAAGGAATTCTCGATGTTTATGTTCGTATACCTTGCTGCCTTGTGGCGGCTGGCCGAATACAGACAACTCAGGGAACAGAACGGATGAAGGTCCGGTTGCTCGGAATGATCTGGCGGTGTTTCCTTGTAAGGAAGGCTATTTCCTGCGTTTGTTCAGGAGTGACAGACTTACCATTACGCCAATCGCGAACAGGGCCAGCGTGACCGACAGTACAAGCGGGCCGGGCAGGGTGGAGAAAGGCTGGATTATCCCGAACAGCACGTCAATCGTTGATTCTTGCACAATACTATCGTCCTTGAATCCAGATGGGGCATTAGCCTGTAGATGGGGCGATTCTGCCAGTATTAACAATCCGATCAGCCGCTTCATGTCGGGTTTCACCAAATGGCTGTTGATTATCATCTAGCTCGGCAGAACTGCCGGAATCTGAAGGCCGGTCAAGGGCGGGTAAAAATGCGGTAAATATATGACCAAAGACTGGTATCCTGAATATCGCCGTGAGGATACCGCTTTGATTACAAGAGGGTTTCTGATTGGATGACAGCCTGATTACCGATCGGTTTATCACTGTTCAGTAATCGATCATGGCTGCGATCCGTAATTTGGGGTACCCGGTTGTAGTCTGGCGTCTATACTTAATCCCGTACCGCATGGGGCAAGGATAAAAAAATCGATAACTAAGGAGGGAGCATGCTGGAATTGTTACGGGATATTTATAGATTCCTGGTTTGGTACTGGTTGGCCTCGATGCTGGTAGGCATCGTCTTTTTCATCATCTGGCGAATCTCGATCAGAAGAAATCAGCGTATTGAAACGCGAAAAATGAAATCCGGCGGGATGCACAATGGAGTAGGATGAAGGTCGTGATTGAGGCCTATGGACTGCATTCCCCCTGGTATCACCGGATGCCCTCCGCCAGCCCTCAATACGTACCCGGTGGTCTGACAATCGCACCGGGATGAAGGTTGTGCGCATCCTGCATGGAACTTGCCTACGATACACTGCCCTTCGATCCCTGATATCCGGTTAGCCTGGTGTCGACTTCTTTATGTCTATATCCCGTATCCTGCCACGCCTGTGCGCCATGCTGGTGCTGTGCTCCCCGGTAATCAGCTGCACTGCCCCTGATTTTGGAGACAGCGAGGCAGGAATGGCGCTGCAAGATCTGGCCTCTGGTCCGTGGAGCAGCGCCCTGGCAGCAAGTACGCCCCGGCCAACGCGCGAGTCGATCCGTTTCCTGACAGGGGGTGAGGAACGCGAGGCTGATCTCTATCGAACACAGCATGGCGCGGCTCGTGCCGGAATTGTCCTGGTGCCTGGCGTGGCGGCCCGTGGCAGGCGGGATGCACGTGTAGTCGCACTTGCCAATACCCTTGCCCGTCTGGATTTCACGGTGCTGGTACCGGACATGCCAGGGCTGCGCCATTACCGGATGCGGGCGGATGATGTGCGCGAGGTTGCAGATAGCTTTGCCTGGCTCGCCACCCGTCCCGGGCTTGCGCCACCCGGGCATATCGGTATTGGCGGTTTCAGCTATGCTGCCGGACCGGTGCTGCTGGCCGCGCTACAGGCCGATATTCGCGACCAGGTTCACTTCGTGCTGGCGGTTGGTGGATACTATTCGCTGGAGAATATTGTCACCTATCTCACTACCGATCAGTACCGTATCGTTGAAACCGGCGGCATGGAGACGGAAGGAATGGTCCGTATGTCACCACACCCGTACGCAAAGGCCAGCTTCATCCGCTCAAACATGGATCTCCTGGAACGCCCGGTGGACCGCGGTTTTTTCCGGGACTATGCACTGTATATCACCGGTAACAGTATTGACGAGGACGAACCGGTACCATCCTCCCTGGCACCCGATGCACGGGCATTCTATGAATTGCTGATTAACCGTCGCCCTGCGCGGGTACCTTACCTGCTCGATCGGCTTTCATCTCCTGTGCGCACTGAATTGGAGGGCCTCGATCCCGCGGCCCACGATTTTTCAGGCCTGGTGGCCGAAGTCATTCTGCTGCATGGACGCGGTGACAATCTGATTCCCTATACCGAGAGTATCGCACTGGCTGGTGCACTGCCCGGGGAGCAGGTGCAATTGTTTATAATCGATGGTCTCGCCCATGTGAATTTCAGGCCGGAGGCACACGATGTCCCGCAATTGCTTGGCGCCATGAATGCGCTGCTTGACAAGCGCATGTACTGATAAAACCGGCATTGCCTGGGTAAATAAAGATTGGGTGAGGAAGCGATTGCAATGATGAACGGACTAGTACCAGGGGACAATATACCCGACGTACCCGGATTACTAACATAGGAACTGAGTGGTGAACACCATAATAATGACAATAACACCACACTTGTACGCCCCGTTCTTCTCCCTGTCGGGGCGTATTTTTATGCATGAAACAGAAATGGTAACAGACGGTAGTGGTTTCCCGGCCTTCCTTGCGGCAGGTTTCGTTTACTCGTGCTGGCGAGGGCCAGGTATGTCCGGATGCGTTCCGGAGACTGGATGGGTACGGAGGAGAGACCGGAATCACCGGCGACGCGGGTGATCTCCGGAAAAGTGCTAACCGTTTTCTTTGTGTAATGGCGTAAAAAAGAATGGAAGTATCAGCATTAACGTAAAGCCCGCAATATTAAGACCCCATTCAAGCGATTCGGAAGTGACAAACAGGGCAGCAAGCATCAGTATCGTTCCGGGAATCATGGCAAGCAGCCACGAGGGATATCGAACACCCGAGGATTCGCTGCAGGATTTACAAATTGCGACCAGTCCGGGACTCAGTATTGCCTTGCGCAGTGGCGAAATACCGGGTTCTTCACAGTGAGGGCAACGGAACATCGTGGTAAATTCTCATACATACGGTTTCATTGTTATGCCAGTCTGGTAATGTCCCCGATTCAGGGACTGGTTCGATTACCAACCGTGTAATAAAAATACAATAAATACGAACCCGGTTAAATTAGGGAAATTACGTATACAGATGTCATCAATACCGGAGCGGCCTGTACCAGGGGACAATATACCTGCTGTCTGTCGACAACTAGCATAGGTAAGCAGTGGCAAGTAAAGACAGACTCTAATAAATAGCCACGTTCTTGCGCCCCGTCATGATCTTCTTCGTGTCGGGGTGTATTTTTTGCCCCGGACAAGGACGTACCCCAATTGAGACAGACGTGTTTTCCTGCAACGCCGTGGGTCGGTTGAAGAGGAGCGGATTCTGGCCGGTATTTACTCGGGCTGTATGATCCACGCGGTATCCAGCGTGCCAATAAAGGTCACACTGTCACCG
>JARFQV010000011.1 GCA_029287615.1 Pseudomonadota bacterium
ATCGGGAGACGCTTCTGGCCGAACTCAAGGCCATTCACGGGGGGACTCTGGACTTCAGCAAGATCGAATACACGGGGAATCAATGCAAGGTCACTGTCGTTTGCCTGATGCATGGTGATGCAATACCCATGTCTAAAAACAAATCTGGCACAACATTATTTATTGGCGAGGGTGACCGCATTGTATCTGCTCTGATTGAAGCTTGAATGCGTTATCAGCAAATATACGAAATCATGTGCAATATGATCCACAGACCAGTATCTATATTCTGATTATGGATTAATCATCATCGGTATTATCTCGTGCCACATCACAAAATAGGAGTTCGAATTCATCCACCGGCAACTCGCTTTCTACGACTTCTATACCATTCGTTTGCGGACCAAAAAAGTAGGGCTCCATATCAAGCCGCCTCCATATAGCCATATCATAAATGTAATAAGATATTTATATATCCGCGATCGAAATGTCACTTGTACTTATGGCCAATGCCTATGGGATTTCAACTCAAATAACCCTAATGTCTCAAATGGGTAGGAAGCAGCCAATCACATTCCAGCCAGGGAACAGTAAATATCCGTACATTTCCCCTTACAGAATTAGACGTTTGTTGTCTGACTACTCCGATTCCGGATGCAGCGATTCATTCGGCTGGTGGCCAAGCGGGACGAGTGCTGCTAAGGATCATTGACCAAATAGAAGCAGGGAGGGTATCGCCGTCGGATGCACTGGATTGCACAGGATGCCTGCCTGAGCGCGAGACACTGAACCAAAGGCCAATATCAATAAGCCCATGGGGTCATTACTCTTTTTTTATACGAGTCATCCCCTCTGATACTCGTGTAACAACAAACAGAACAGGTAATCCGCTTATAGCCCGGCCACTGTGCCGGGCTTTTTTATCAAGCCTGCGGGACGGGTGCCGATACAGTTCCTGTCCTATGGGTGACTCCTCCGCCTGATGGGACACTCCTGTGGTACGACCCCGCCGAGCCACTCTGTTCCGGCGGGGTTCTTAATACGGGTCTGAATGATGAATATAGAAGAAGCTTGGGAAATCATGAATGAATATCGCATCGGACTACCCTGGACAGCCGAACACGTCACGGCAGTTCGATTATTAGTTGATAAGGATTTAGATCACTTTGAGCAGGTCTGGTCTCGAAAATATAACTGCTGGGCCTGCAGCCACGATTTAATCGAGGCCATAATCCGAGAACGGATAGTCCGTGAATACGATCCTGGCTAACAACGCCCTGACCGGCGCGATCAACTAATGATATGGCCCAATAGCAGATCTGATTCCCGCGTGGTATTGAATAGTCATTCTGTCTATCTCAACCGGGAGGCCCATTTAGCAACTCCACCCGGACAACCATACTGGTAAAAATAGCGGGCGGACCAAACTGATGGTAAACCGAAACGTCGGCTGCATCGCGTCCATAGGCCACTGCAAGTCGCCCACCACGAAGCGTGTCCTGCGTGGGATCAAATGCGTACCAGCGACCGCCAACGAATGCCTCGAACCAAGCATGCAAATCGATAGGCTCAAGCCCGTACAGGAATCCTACTACCAAACGTGCGGGTATACTGATGCTGCGGCAAAGTGCGATAGCAAGATGGGCAAGATCGCGGCATACCCCTTCCTGTTGCGCACTAACCTCGACAGCGGATAACGGAAATGCACTAGACCCGGGTGAGTACCGTATCGAGTTTCGAATCCAGTTGCTGATCCTGCTCACCTGATCGTATCCGAGCTGTACACCATCTACTATGTCCTGAGCGAGATTGCCGAACCTGTCAGATTCACAATAGCGACTTGGGAGTAAATACAATAAGACTGTGTCCGGTAAATTTTGCACTTCCACAAAGTAAGCGCCTGATGCCTCATCTAGTACATCCGCAGTCAATACAGTTGCTGAGGTATGAATCGAAAACTCACCGGCTGGTGCTACCAATCGCTGGCAAAGATTGCCGAAGATGTCAGTGTACTCCTCTACCGCAACACTGGGCGACAGGGTATAGGCTTCTTGTGCTATCCACTGCTGTATCCCGCTGCGTGGGCGAAGCATGAGGACTAAAGGGGTCGATTCGCCCATTTGAAACTTGAGATTGCACGTAGTCTGGATCCACATTACGTTCTTTCCGTGAGATACCTAACCCTCAAGCATGCATACGCGCTCTATAACCGGTCACCTCTAGCATTTGACAATCACGCCAGCCGTAGCTGCTCAAGAAACGCATGCGCTCCTTCTCCACTGATATCAGGGTTAATGCGTAGTTCCAGCATCGTCAGTGCATCGAGATCGACGAAATACTCTTCACGTTTCCGGGTGTTGTTGTGCGGGCTGAAGTCATATTGCTGACGCACTATCTCTGTGGGCTTCTCCTCAATGCCACGGGACCAACACAGCACGAATTCCGGTGTGCGCTCTAGCTCGTTTTCCTGGAATACCAGTTGAATACGACTGATCCTGTACGCTGTGTCAAATAGCAGGCGTATTGTCTGCTTTCCAGGTAGTTGGCACGCCAACCTGATTCCGTATCCGATATCAATGCTGATTGGATCGTATCTTGCGTGTCCTCGGACGTCAGCTACACCTGCAACAGGTGTTCAAGGTCAAGCCAATCCTGAGGTTGGCGGGTGAAACTCCTCGAATTTCCTCCTTAACTATCTCCTTGCGCATGCACTATCTCCTATACTTCTTCACCAATTAACACACAAAGTAACATAAATAACAGGCGTAGTGATGGTGGCTATAGCCTGAGATAGAGCCCTGCGCACCATGGCGGGATTTTCTTTGGCGTATGAAAAAGACGACCTCACCATGGGTGAGGTTACCACTTGGCGGCAACAATACCACCGCATTAAATGGAGGCTATAGTGTCCACCAGAGTAGGTACTGTATGAGAAGGCAGCCGACAGACGGTAATCCCGGCATGCCATCTCTTTGTCTGTACGGTACAACCTTGTGATTGCCTGGCCTCTTTGCGGGGTATCTTCTAACCTCGGGGCTGGAGGAAGAGAGGCGAGGGGGCATTATTTGATGAAACGAAGCCACTTAATTATAAGGATATTTTTGCATTGCTGTCGCATTAATATTCCTGGCTTTCGGTATAAGCCTCTGAGTCCAGGTCAAGAATGCGAAACCATATGGAGCGGGAAGATGAAAACCGCCAGCGATCATCAGGACCGCATTCCCTCTTCCACGTATGGGAGAGGGTTAGGGTGAGGGCGTATGAATCTGGCAGTTGCGCAATATTGATGCTCACCCCTCATCGTGTTCAGTTCCGGCCGCCGCTCACGGCATCCTGCCTTCCGCGGCACTTGTACTTCCCTGTACATCGACCTTCTCCCCTCGAAGGGGAGAAGGAATTACGTGCGACAGCGCTGATTTCTTGGAATAAAATTACAACTTATTGATAAACTGATAATTCATACTTATCGTAGAACCGTGGACGCCGGTATGATTCCGGCCTCAGACTTCATTTTCATCCCAAGGGTACGCCCGCCACTCATCCCAGCTCGTGATAGACCTCTGCCAGGGTGTGTGCGGCATACTCCGGCACGGTGATATCCTGCCCGACCAGCTTGCTGATCTGAGAGGTCGAGAACATGCCACGAATTATGTGCTGGTGAGTCATCCTGTCGATTTCAACAACCAGCATGTGCTGATGCTCGTACTTTCGCAGTGTACTGATGATGTGCCCGACACGTGCGTCGCGCACTGTGGCCATATCCACGGCAAGCACCCCTTCAAGGGGCGTCATGATCATCTCTACATGCAGGTCGTGATGTGACATCTCGAGTTCCTGGGCCCGCTTCAGCGGCCGGTCGCCCAGGATATCGGCAGCCGTGACAATGCCGATGATGTTGTCCTCGACGTCTGGCACCAGCAGCAGGCGCACACCCGCTATCTTCATCTTCGCGAGCGCCGCATCAATCCTGAAATGGGGCTCGATGGTGACAGGAACGACCTCCTTGAAATCCGTCATCACGCTGATCGCAGGATCATCGATATACGCCAGGGGTACCCAGCCTGACGGTGTGTAACAGGGCGTCCCTGAACCCAGTGTGACTGGTGCGAGAACGGCATACTGCTTGTTGATCATTTTGGCCCCCGCGACAAAACATCGTGACACAAGACACAATCAGCTTTCTGACCGCTTTTCAATAAGCTTAGTCGATAATCCGTGGCTTGAGACCGGGATTTCCCGCTACAAGCAGGTGCACATGACATCAAGGCTTCTACACGCCAGGCACTCTCTGTAGAATTCCGTCGACAGACCACCGGCCCGGGTGGCGAAATTGGTAGACGCAAGGGACTTAAAATCCCTCGGTGGCAACACCGTGCCGGTTCGATTCCGGCCCCGGGCACCATCTTCATGCCCATCCCGTCTCTCCGCTTACCTGGCAGCGTCCTGACAGCTATTCGCACGGCACAGACTCTGAGTGTGTTTCAGATCCCCGATCGGTAGCGATGGTTATAGCGCGTATGCAACTCGTCGCGTCGCTTAGCCGGGCGACCGCTGTCCGGCAGCGGCCCGAGCGTATTGCCGTGCTCGGTATAAAGGTCCATGTCCTTGGCCCATCCGCGGCTCTCCAGCACGAAACGTCGCTGCCAGCTGGAGTGCAGTTGCGGCAAGGCATCCTCGAACTCGATATGCACCTCCTCGCCGGGGCCGATGATGGCCAGCGCATCATCGGCCTCGGCCAGCAATTCGGTCGCCGGTCCGAAGTCGGTGTAATGGCCGCGCATGTGGCGTGTATCCCATAACGGGCTGCGTCTGTCGTAGTCATAGTGTGGCTGTCGCTGCGACCCGGTCGTGCGGTGCGCGAACCCGGACATCTTCACCTCGGCATCGGACAGGGGCAATTCATGATGCACGGCCACCGGCAGGGGTTCACTGTAGACAACGGCAACACGGTCCCAGTAGATCTCCTGATTGGTCGAGAGCCGCAGCGCATCGGTTCCTTCCGGCAGTTCTCCCAATGGCACCGACATGCGTCTGGGCATACCGGCCGGATAGCCAAAATGTTCCAGTAGGGTGTGCCACTGCCCGTCTGCGCCACGCGCCTGCAGGGTCGGTGCACGATAGTCGGCCGCCGCCTGCCAGGCGGCAAACATGGTCTGCGAGTAGGGGTACTCGACCCAGCCATCAATGACGAGCACGGGGCTGGCGCCAGGCTTGTCCAGCGGGGCATCGAACTCGAGCGTGAGCACCTGCGGCACCTGCAACCGGCCGATAAAGCGACGGTCCAATGCACCCACAGCCGGTGCGCGCAGATCGGCATCCGTCACGGCAGCAGTTACATCCCGGCCATGCGCATCGATCGCACGGCCAGGCAGCCGCTGTTCCCGGTAAAACAGCGCGTCGCCAGTCGGCTCGGGTCCATGAATTGCCATGCGTTCGTCCAGCACCAGATCCCAGCCAGGGGGCAGATCCCAGGCCACCAGTCTCAGGCTGTCGAGATAGGCCGCTTCCTCCATGGGCTCGCTGATTTTCAGCCGGTAGCGGCCATCCTGTGGTTGCGGCAGACCTGCGGGCAGCAAGAAGTTCTCCCAGGGGCGCGGCGGGGCGTAGACACCAGGCGCCACGAAATACCCCATACCGCCGACACCCAGCAGGTCACTGACGAAGGCATAGCGTTCACCATCCCAGGCGAAAAGAACCGGACAGCTCGACAGCTGGCGCTGGGTCTCCGTGATCCGGTGCAGCTGTCCCGCCTCGAGACCGAGCTCCGTCTGGTAGACGCCGTCCGACCAGGTCACCGCGACGAAATCCGCCTGGCCGGCACCACCCAGTCCAACGACGACCGGCTGCAGGCTCTGACCGGGCGTGGAATGGCGCCTGAAGGTATCAGTCAGCTTCCACCGGCTGCCGCTGCGCACGGCAAGCCGTGTCCCGATCCCCGATGCATTGGAGCGCATGGATTCAGCCTGCTGATCGAGTCCGGTAAGGGCCAGGCCGAGGAACGGCAGCCGGCCATTACCCGGGGGCAG
>JARFQV010000028.1 GCA_029287615.1 Pseudomonadota bacterium
TCGGTCCCCCTGGTCATGGCCCTCCCCAGCACAAAGCTGCCGATCAATGTGCGGCGGTAACTGACCGGATTGCGCTCGATATCCTCCAGCACCAGATGCTTGGGACTGGTGAAATCCCTGGCATCGAGCAGGGACTGGAACAGTGTCCTGTGGTAGTCACTGCTCTCGAACACCATATCGGTCATGAGTGCGGACAACTGGCGGCCGGCATAGGTCCTGCGCTTGCGACTGCGCAGATCCTCCGGTATGGAAATCTTCCGGGGTGGCAGGAAGGTTACCCGGATCTTCGGGAACCAGCGCGTCCTGACCTTGCCCTTCAGGCGCGAGAAGGGGCTGTACTGCGCGCCATCCAGACGCACCGGTACAATCATGGCATCCGCCTTGTCGGCGATCATTCCCGGTCCCTCGTAGATCTTCATCAATGCGCCCGTGACCGTGATACGGCCCTCGGGAAAGATCACCACCTTCTCGCCCCGCTTGATCTCGTCGATAATGGTACGGGTGGAAAGCGGGTTGGTGGGATCGATGGATATGGTCCGCGCCAGGGAAAGGAAAAACTTGAGCATCGGGTTCCTGGCTACATAGGTATTGATGGCAAAGGTCACCTCTTCCGGCACATAGGCCGCCACCAGGGCGGCATCCAGGAAGGACTGGTGATTGGAGACAATGAGCACCCGGTCTCCGGCCTCGCGGACATGACGCAGTCCGCTCACATCCACCCGGTACAGCATCTGCAGCAGCCAGGCGACGAATGCCTTGACCAGGGCACCCGGCAGCAGGCGGGTGATATAGATCGCCACACCCAGGTTGAGCAAACCCACGACCAGAAAGATCTCCGGGATAGTCAGATTCAGGGACAGCATCAGGGCGGTTCCCAGGGCGGACACCACCATGAAGAGGGAATTGAGTATGTTGGTGGCTGCGATATTACGGGAACGATGCCCCGCCTCACTGCGATACTGCAGGAGGGTGTTCAATGGCACGATGTAGACACCACCCGCCACCGCGATCATGGTGATATCCACCAGGATACGCCACCCCGCAAAGGAATCCAGGAAGGCGGCGATCCCCAGCAGTTCGCCACCCGTGGTGAACTTGTACTGACTGGCGAAGTACAGGTCGACGATAAAAACCGTCATACCCAGTGCACCCAGCGGGACAAAGGTCGCATGCACCTCCCCCTTCAGCATGCTGTTGCAGAGCAGTGAACCCAGTGCGATACCGATCGAGAACATCACCAGAAACAGGGTGGCGAGGTTCTGGTCACCGCCGAGCACATCCCTGGAAAAGGGCGTGATCTCGGCCAGGATGGTGGCCCCCACCAGCCAGAACCAGGAAATTGCAAGCATAATCAGGAAGATATCCCGGCGCCCGGCGGCATAACGCAACATCTGCCAGGTGGAGGTGAAGACGTTGTAGTTCACCGGCAGTTCCGGGACGATTGCCCCGGTGGATGGAATAAAACGGCTCGCCAGCCAGCCCAGCAGGGCAACGCCCACCACCAGGCTGGACACGATATAGGCACCGCCATCGTTCAGGATCAGCTTGCCGGCGATCGTCCCTACCAGGATGGCGATGAAGGTTCCGGCCTGAACCCAGGCGTTACCGCCGATGAGTTCCTCGGTCCGCAGTTGCTCGGGCAGGATGCCGTATTTGATGGGACCGAAAAAGGCCGACTGCGCCCCCATCATGAACAGCACCATCATCAGAAACCATACGTTTTGCAACAGAAAACCGGCGCTGGCCGCCAGCATGAATACCAGTTCGGTAATCTTCAGTATCCGGATCAGACTGGCCTTGTCATGCTTCTCCGCCAATTGTCCGGCGGTTGCGGAAAACAGGAAAAAGGGAAAGATGAAGATCCCGGCCGCGGCAACGACCAGCAGCGGAGCATTCAGATCCAGTTTTTCGGCCAGCGTGAAGGTCACCAGGAACACGATGGCATTCTTGAAGACATTATCGTTGAAGGCACCCAGGGACTGGGTGATGAACAGGGGCAGAAAGCGGCGGCTGTTGAGCAGTTCGATCTGGTTTTGTGCCATGATCAAAGTCCTGGTTTCGTATTCAGTCTGCGATTAGAGCATAGAAAACATCGGGAAAAAACAATCAGTCCGGGATGGTTCGCCGTCTCTGCTCGAAGTTTTCTTCCGTTCTCCTGACTTCATGCTTGTCTCGATCCGGGCACCTCCAGTGCCGGTTTCCGGGTCGCGAAGCGAGGCAATCTCCTTATCTGTATCTGTACACATGGCAAACTTCCTCTCGCCAGCCAGATCTGCAAACTGCATCCCGGTGATCGGTGGATCCGGAAGCAGCGGGATTGAATGAACGATTGGCTGTATTTGGATTTTTGATATAAATATCCAGAATTATCAGCTACAATCCCAGTCGTTTTGCGAATGGCGTTCGCCAATTACCTGATACAGAGGTGCCCCATGCCAAGGGTCTTGACCGTCTTGTTACTTGCCTTCTGGATACCCATTGCTCCGGCCCATGCGGATGATTATGGCTATCCCATCGAAGATCCCTTTGTTGCGACCGTAGTCGGCACCCCCCCTGAACTGCAGGCGGAGTTCAAGGAAAAGGTACCGTTCAAGCGGGGCAACATCGTCATATTCGAGGACCGGGAGATACCGGACGTATTCTGGTATCAGAACAAGTTTCACTATGTCTATGCCTTGCAGAAGGAGCCGGCCCCGCTGATCTTTATCATTGGCGGAACCGGCGCCTCGGATGCGAGCGGCTCGGTCATCATGCTGGCGCGCGCCTTCTACGAGGCCGGGTTTCATGTCGCCACCCTGGCCTCCCCGACCCACATGAACTTCATTGTGACCGCCTCGCGGACCACGGTACCCGGCCATGTGGTCTATGATGCCGAAGACCTCTACCGGGCGATGGAGCGGATCCGGGACAATATCCAGGAAAAGGCCGATATCACGGAATACTTCGTCACCGGCTACAGCCTGGGCGGCATGAACACGGCCTTCGTGACCTGGCTGGACGAACAGCGCCAGGTCTTCAACTTCAGCAAGGCCCTGATGATCAACCCGCCGGTGCGGCTCTACAGCTCGATCTCCCTGCTGGACCGGATGCTGGAGAACATCCCGGGCGGCCTGGATAATTTCGACCAATTTTTCAATGAGCTGGTCGAGGCACTGACCAAGATCTACAAGGAGTCGGACAAGGTCGACCTGAGCGAGAACGCACTGTATGACGCCTACGAGATCCTGCAACCCGATGACGAGGAACTGGCGGCGCTAATCGGTGTGGCCTTCCGGCTGGCGGCCTCCAACCTGGTCTTCACCGCGGATGTGATGAATGACTATGGCTATATCAAGCCCAGGAATATCCACCTCACCCGCCACAGCAGCCTGGACGAATACTCCCTGGTCACGGTGCGCACCAGTTTTACGGACTTTTACCACGATTTTTTCTATCCCTTCTACAAGGCGGAGGATCCGACGCTCACCCGCGAGGGGCTGATCCGGAACATGAGCCTGGAGATGATCGAGGATTACCTGCGCGGAGCGGAAAAGATCCAGGTGATGACTAACCAGGATGACATCATCCTCGAGCCGGGACAGGTCGACTTTTTCCGGGATGTCTTCGGTGAGCGCGCCAGGATTTTTCCGCGGGGCGGTCATCTGGGCAATATGGAATATCGCGAGAACGTGGACCACATGGTAAACGTGTTCAGGCAGTAGCAGGATAAATCTATGTCGATACTACACGCAAAGATCCGCAACGGAGTGCTGGTTCTCCTCACCGTCCTGGTGGTATCCGGCTGCAGCACCGCCCCGATACTGGAAGGCAGCGAACCGGAGGAGCCGTTCTTTCCGGCCGAGCGCATCCTCAGCCCGGACATCAACTACGCGGCACAGATCAATGATCCGTGGGAAGGATTCAACCGCAGGGTATACAACTTCAACTACAAATTCGACAAGTACATCTTTCTGCCGGCGGTACACGTCTACCAGCTCATCACGCCGGATTTCGTGGAGACCGGTATCCACAACTTCATGAACAACTACCGGAGCATCACCACGCTGATCAACAGCATCCTGCAGCTGAGTCCGAGTAAGACCGTGGATACCACCGGCCGTTTTGTGGTCAATACCACGATCGGCCTGCTGGGTTTTCTGGATCCCGCCACCGCCATGGGCATTCCCGCCCACCAGGAGGATATGGGCCAGACCCTGGGTTACTGGGGTGTAGGCAGCGGCCCCTTTCTGATGCTGCCCATCCTGGGTCCGTCCTCGGTACGCGACGGCATTGGTACCGGCGTGGACTGGTTCGTGCTGACCGAGATCCGGGACGCGGTGGTGGAACTGGAAACCTGGCAATGGATGCTCTGGGGTACCCTGGATGCCCTCGATACCCGGGCCCATATCGGGTTCCGCTACTACGAGACGGGTTCGCCGTTTGAATATGAACTGGTACGCTGGCTGTGGACCACCAAGCGGAAGATAGATATTGCCAAATAGGCCGGCCGATCCTGGTGGGAACACCGGCCCTCTGTAACGCGCTGAGAGGAGATCGCCCCTGATCTCCTGGAGAATGGGTATGAAACGCTGGACTCTGTTTATTACACTGGCGGCACTGCTTTGCCTGCCCCTGGTTCAGGCCGACACCGGCGCCAACGAAATCACCGTGGGCGTGACGGCATCCCTGAGCGGGAAATACGCCGAACTCGGACAGGAACAACTCAACGGCATGCAGATGTGGGCGGACGATCTCAACGCCCGCGGCGCCCTGCTGGCGCGCAAGGTCAGGATTGTGTACTACGATGACCAGTCC
>JARFQV010000053.1 GCA_029287615.1 Pseudomonadota bacterium
AGATTATTTATTTACCGATAAAACGATTGCCCATGACTAGAAAATGCGAAAAATCTCCTTGCGCTCATCCGGCAAAATTAGAAGGACGTGCCGGTGCCTCTTTCAAGGGATGACTTGCAATTTAGTGAATGGCCGAAGTTGCTGCAAAGAAGACCTAGAGGAAGCGACAGGGAACGGCAAGTTTGTTGTGCAAACCGGTCGTAGACAGCTTGACAGGGAACGGCAGGTTCAGGGGGGGGATCTCGGACATTCCAGAAACAATCTAAATGGGGCCCGTAGGCCCCATCGCTGGTTAACGCCATGTTGGCGGTCTGAGTGGTCGTGTCAAGAACGCTGTCGAATAGAAATGCTGCCGATACACAAGTAGTTGTTTCTGCTCGAGCTGGGCGCCCAGCGTGCTTCCCACTGCATGCAGGATGGCGAAACTAGCAGCTAGTATGCCGATGCCTCTAGCGAACTCGGATTCGATGACTTTTTCAATCAGAACAGCCGTGCCTAGTACAACGATTACGAGCCACCGCCTGATGAAGTAGTAGTTGATGATGACACCCCCAGCCCAACGTACTCGATGGCGCAGAGGATGTAGTCAACCTGATCCTCGCTGATCACGATGCCGCCATTCAGGCGATGAAAATCACTGTTGTGGTTAAGGTGGCGCCGTATCCAAGCTTTTGTAATCGGATTGAGCGGATACAGCAGCCAGCTGCTTCCATGGTCGCGCAGCAAAAAGTCTGCATAGTTCATCTTAGTCTCCTAGACTGCCCCGATAATCGGACCGTCTGGCAACGGTCTCGGGGCGGGAGACTGGCAGACGCTTTACCAGTTTATTTATATCCCGCTGCTGGAAGTAGTCGGTAAACCCAGCGGTTTTACGAGTATCTGATATAGGTATGTCGCGGGTCAACTACACATGAGTATGCCAAGGACAATCAATGAGGCTGGGCGCCTTCTCGTTACTGGTGACCTTGGCTCTGAACCATGCTGTGTATATTTGCAGCGAACTCATTCTGAGACTCTGAAGCAAGCAGGGAACCGTTTGTACTGAATTCTCTAGTAACGGGGTAGGGCCGACCGTATAGGTGCCCCCTAGCCGGTGATTTTTATCACTGTTAGTTGATTTCTTAAACCTATATTGCGTACCGATGTTTCGTTTGGTACTGGTGTGTGTAGGGAATACTAACAACCAAAAGATAACCATCTAGTTAAAAACCAGGTGCTATGTTCGTGTGGCTAATAATGCGCAGGCTAAATTATCAGGCAGCCATGGTGCGGTTCTATTCTGGCGTGATCAACTATTCACCACAGACGGGTGTGTCACATGTACTACCTTCATGCAGGTGTTTGAGTCGCACCCTGCATGGCGCAGGATGGTCTGAATGATTTGACGATGGGCGCGAATCCTGCCCTCTCAACACTCGACACGGGATTTCCCGGGGATGTCATGGCCACAGGATGAAAATTGCAGATCGCGCACCTGCTGTTTCATCAGGTCAACAATCGCATAGACACCCACGTGTCGATTCGGTGATAGATGCTCATCAAGGTTTGGCCGGCTGAAAAGTTCGTCGACGTCAAGCTGTTCAACTTCGGCAACCGTCTTCGAGCGTTCATGCAGCGGGCTTACCTGAACATGGCGGAGACGGTTAGCTCGCCGACCGCAGCATCTGTATGCCGGGGATCGTTCGTGCCATGCCCGTGGCAGATGGTGTGTACCCGGGTAAGTCAAGTGGCAGCAGATACTGAAGACAAGTGGAATACGACGAGGAACTTGCCGTGGTGATTCACGTCTTGCTTTACAAGACCTGAAGTCAGGAAGGGTGCCGCGTTCCATGCTGCAGATTCAATCAGGGACGAGTTTTCTTGATCGATGATTCTGGCAGCGATACCGGGCAACATTGCCCGGCGTGTTATAACCATGGGCTCCGATCATCACGATAGAATCCTGGATAAAGTGCATCGACACGTAGCCCCACGGGGTGTACACTGGTAACTCTTGCCTCCCCCTATTTTCTCCCAGGGAAATATTGGCCGGTGAGTGCTGTAAAGCACCACTAACCGATCAGGAATAAAAGCCACCTTGGCTGTCTGCTCCTTCCCGGCTAGCAATATTAACCAGCCATAGGGGTACAGGTCTCATGACCAGAAAAACTTTCCAAATCACCAGATGGTTGCTGATGGGTCTATCAGTCACGCTTTCCTTCGTGTTCGTAATCTTGCTTGAAGTAACAGAATAAACAGGTGTAACCCATGAGAAAAATGCAACAAGTACATGCCACTTCCATTGGCGTGCTGGTTTGTTTGACACTTATGGCGGCTGCCCCCGGTCTTGTGTTTTCACAGGGTGGTACCGTCGAGTTGCCCGAGAATGCACGCGCGAAGAGCTACGGGAGCGGATGGGAGTGTGATCAAGGCTTTCGAAAGGTGAACGGGGGCTGCGCAGCCGTCATGATACCTGCAAATGCATATCCGACATATGCGCCCTACGGGAACGGCTGGAAGTGTGGGCGAGGCTATCGAGAGCTCAACGAGACCTGCGTAGCCGTTGAGTTGCCTGCAAATGCATACCCGACAAATTCACCCTACGGGAACGGGTGGAGATGTGGTCGAGGATATCGGAAGGTCAAAGGGGCCTGCCGTTCTATCAGGGTGCCTGCGAACGCCTATCTGAACTTCCCCGGCGATAGCTGGAAATGCAATCGCGGGTATCGAGCGGCCGATGAAACCTGCGTCGCCATCAAGGTTCCGGCGAACGGATACTTGACGGACTCATCGCACGGGTCCGGTTGGGCGTGCGATCACGGGTATCGAGCGATCGATGGGACCTGTGCTGCCATCAAGGTGCCGGTGAATGGGTACCTGGTGGACTCTTCCTACAGAACAGGATGGAAATGCGACCGCGGGTATCGAGTGGCCAAAGAGGCCTGCGTCGCGGTGAAGGTAGCGGAGAACGCTCACCTTAATGCTTCCGGACGCGATTGGGAATGTAACAGCCCCTACCGTAAGAAACATGGTGAGTGCGCTTTGCCTTGAGGGATCAGACAGTTCCGCCAAACCGATTCGGCACAGCCGGTCGGGTGTGGCAGTAGCTGGCCTGTATATTATCTGTCCACTATTTGGAGAACAGTTATGTCGAAAGAACGCAGAAGTCACAGGGAAGACAAGAAGAAACCTGCCATGACGCCGAAAGAAAAGAAGGCCGCTAGGAAATCAAGGAAGGAATACAGGGGCTTACTGGGCGAGCACGGGGTTCGTTAAATAGATCGGGCTGATAAAGCGTCAGCCTGAGCGGTGCCCCCCCGCGTGGGAGTATCCGGACACAGGTAGTGTTTCCACCAATTCCGCCCTGATCGCCGGATTCGCCGTTTGCAAAGACATCGGGATCCTGTCCTTCAACAGGCTGGTCGTGTGCTCGCACATCGCCAGACGTCACCCGGTACCTGGGTGGAGCTTACTGGCGGGCGACGGGCCGGATGAGCCGGTTGACCGTGGGAATACTGCCTGTTGTGAAACTGTAAGTAGACCATCTGTGCATCGCACCCTGCATCCCGGCCCATTGGGATTCGTACAAAACCCGCTATCGTGAGACGAACTGCCACATCACAGTCAGGCGTGCTGGTAAAAGTCGGAGCATGTGAGTCGCGTAACACTTGTGGACGACCGCCGGGAGTACAGTGTCGAGGTGGATCTGAGATAAGGATATTCCCGAAAAAGCTCAAACATCATCATGTCCGAAAAAGCCTTGACACTGGTAATCCAGGGAACACCGATATCGCCGGGGCTGGCGCAAGGCATCATCCATGTGCATCGCAGCCTGCTTTGTCCTATAGACTTCCCGGTGGCTATTGAACAAGGCAAGGTCAAGGAAGAATTTGCCCGACTTGATACCGCAACGGCGAGAATCTCGGAGGATCTCTTCGTCCTGGCCACGCGGGTGGAAAAGGAAATCGATTCCAGACTGGCTCAGGTTTTCGGTGCCCATCAACTCATGCTGAATGATGCCTCCTTGAGAGAGGAGCTGAGAAAGGAAATCGTGGGCAACCTGGTCAACGCCAGCAGTGCCGTGAAGACGGTATTTCTGCGCTGGGAAAACCGCTTCCTGTTGATGGAGTCGCAGATAGCGAGGGACAAAGGCGACGACATGCGGGATATCTCGAGACGCCTGCGTCATGCCCTTGCGGGGATTACGGTTCACCCGCTCGACGAGATACCGGTTGGCTGTGTACTCGCAACCTCGCGTTTACTGCCATCTGACACTGTTTTTCTCGCCGGCCGATCCGCGTCAGCGGTTCTTCTGGAATACGGGAGTACCGGATCACATGCGGCTCTGTTTGCCCGCGAAATGGGTCTTCCGTGCATATCCGGGTTTCCTGATCTGCTGACTACAGTGCCCGATGGTGCACCGGCTCTGGTGGATGCTGATACCGGTATTGTTACGATCCGTCCCCGGCAAAAACAGAAAGTCATCTTCCTCAATAAGGTTGATGAACAAGAGCGTGACTACAAGGTGGCTCTATCGCGCGCCAGTATCCCAGCGATCACAAAAGACGGGGTCACGATTTCCGTACTCGCCAATGTAGGATGCAACGACGATACAGAAAGGGCCATGTTGAACGGGGCAGAGGGCGTAGGTTTGTACCGACTGGAGCAGGCCTACCTCGGCCGTGTTGAACCGCCCGATTGC
>JARFQV010000094.1 GCA_029287615.1 Pseudomonadota bacterium
ACACTACTTCAAGCTGCCGGTTTTTCTCCGCACTCTGGGTAACGGAACCTGTCAGGTCAGGAAGATTGAGCTGCAGAATCGTGATTTGGTTGAATACCATGGTCATTAACAGCACTGGAACCAGCACAATCATCAGATTCATAAAGGGCGTGATTTCCAGATCCGCCTCTTCGAGTTCTCGCCGTTTCGCAAACATTTTTCCGCTCCAGTGTCCGCTCTCAGCTCTCAGCCGCTCTGGTCGCGACCGGGACCTGGTTACCACGCACCATCGCATTCAGAAACTTCACGCCGGCCATTTCAATACTGTCCACGATCTCCACTGTCTTGTTCTGCAAGACAGAGTGAATCAGCAGCAGCGGGATGGCCGCCACCAGGCCGAACGCCGTGGTATTCATCGCGACAGATATCGATTGTGACAGCAGTGTTGCCTTGTCGGCAGGATCAGCATGCGCCACGGCACTGAATGCTGCAATCAGACCAATGATGGTTCCGAGCAGGCCCAGCAGGGTGCAGATGTTTGCCAGAATCGACAGATAGTTTGTACGCTTGGACAACCTCGGCACAGTCTCGAGAATGCCCTCCTGCATCGCTGACTGAATGTCATCCCTGCGCGGAGAGGCCTCCATAGTCTCGACTGCCGCGACGACTATCCGCGCAATGGCCGATTCACTGCCGCTCGCATACTGCTGCGCCTTGTCGAGGTGATTGCTGCGCAACATGGGCAGCAGATCAGTGTAGTCTTTCTGGTTGGCGAACAGTGCTTTTTCCAGGAATCGCCAGCGCTCAATCGCTATTGCCATGCCCACGGTCAGCACCAGGGCGATCGGAAGCATGAATGTACCGCCTGACTGAAAGAACGTGGTAATAGATGTATAGGTATCCATAATGTTGTCCCCTTAACTCGACTATAAGAGATAACGAACTCAGCGCACTTTCAGTACACTTACAGAGATAATATAAGCTCGTTGTCTTTATCTGTTTCCAGCATTCTTAACGCTTCAGCCAGTTCAAATGTTGAGACACGTCACAATCTCGCGAATAGCTTTAAATGATCATTCACTCCCGCCGGACCCTTCCAGTGAGAGTTCATCGTAAAACTGTATGTTTCTGGCCAGAACGTCCCGGTCCACGGGATCAAGAACATTACCGGAAATCGACTTTATCGGACGGTACAACTTGTCCGGTCCCTCGGGCGGTCTCCAGGGTATGAAATAACTGACTGAAGGCTGCTCCTTGTCGCCTACAAAGGTGCTTTCGATGTCGATACTTTCCTCCGCCCCTGCTCCCAGGGGGACAAGCAGGCAAAGCATCACTGTAGTTTCTCTGAGTAACATGGTCAGCTGACCTCCGCTCCTTTCAAATTCTCTTTCGGGTTGATTACCACCCTCACTGTGCAGACTTCGCCTGAACACTCGCTGTATCCGCCGCGCCGGCATCCCCTGGTTTCTCCACCTCGACCACCACAAATTCCTTGGGTGGATTATCGATAAAGCTCCGCTCGATGCCTGTTCTTCGCTTGACCTCGACCAGCCACTTGTGCACTTTTTTGCCCTTGTTTCCGGCTAGAAAATAGTAGGCCTCGTAATGCTTCTGTGCCTGTTCAGGCTGATTAACGTAGAGGTCGTAGAGGATCGCCAGGTTCAGGTGCGCCTCGGGAAAATCTCTCCATACCTCCAGCGCTTCGCTATAGCTCGCCTGGGCTGCCCCGAATTCTCCGCGCCTGCGCTGTACCAGGCCGAGCGCAATGTAGGCATTGACATTATTCCTGTTCACACTGGTTGCCTTCCTGTAATGCTTTACAGCTTCCTCATACTTTTCCTCTTTTTCTGCGATGGCACCGAGCTTCACCCAGGGCCCTGACAGCGATGGATATTTCTCAGTCATTTCCCGGAATTTGGCTCTTGCGCCTTTCAGATTGCCTTGCTGAAACATCGAGCTTGCTGCGACGAACGCAGACCGGGCTTCAGGCTTTACTGACCGGGGTTTGTGGGTATAGGGATTTGGTTGTGGTACGTATGCAATCTTGACACCCTTGGAATCATAAGCCTGCTTTGGCAACGGCGTGTTAAGGGTGCGCACCCCCATGCGCTGCTTTTGTTCCTTCACCGGGGAATCACTTTCAACGTCAGAAGCCTGCCGCTGAACCGGCCCCATAGTGTTGCAGCCCGAGATACAAAGCGAAGCCAACAGCGAAGCTGCCAGCGTAAAGCAATATTTACCTGATACCATCGCCATAACTCACCTGTATTTCCTGTTTATCGAAACGGGCCGGCGACAGCCGTGCCATGGCTGTAAAGCTCTTGCCCACCCATTCGTTGTAGTTACCCTTCCACGAGAACTGAATGTTGTTCTGGTGTATTTCAATCGCCAGATCTTCAAAGGGGATGGCCTGTTCTTCGAGAAGCAGCTCGTATTCCTGGCGCTCCAGATTCGACATGCCCTTTGGTCGCGGCGAGGTCATCAGCTCACGCGCAAAACGTGCATACAGTTCACCGATGCTGTAAGAAGCCCTTGCAGACATTTCGAAAATTTCATAGCTGGCCGCTTTCTCGTACCGGTCGAGCGCATTTTTGAGTTTTTCGCTTTTCCTGGGCATCCACTTGTCCAGTGGCGCACGCAATTTCACGCGTTTGAACTCCCAGGCCCAGTAATCCCCGTATTCGGCATTCGCCCAGGCTGCCAGCCACCGGGAACGATCGGAGCGGCGGCTGCCGGCATCCCGGTCTCCATCGATAATCCGCCTCAACCAGTAAAGGTGGCGGGTCATGTCATTATTCTTTTTATATAGATATGCAATGTGATAACGCGCCTCCATTCTGTTATCAAACGGTTCCTCATAGGCATGTGCCCAGCGTTTGAAAGTATCGATTGCGACAGTATCGTTTCCTGCTTTTTCATGAAGCTCTGCCGCCACAAACAAGGCATCCCGCCTTACATCTTCATTATCGTGGCTACTGTAGATAGCCATATATTCCTTCGCGGCCTTTTCCCACTGCTCATCCTGCTCGTAAGCGTAGGCGATCTTTTGAGAGACATCGCTGGTGAGTTTGTGGCCCGGGAATTTGCTGCGCAATTCCTGCAGTTCGACCAGCGCCGCTTGCCATTTCTTCAGGGTCATCATGTGAGTCGCTGCATCGTACTGGGCCGCTACACGTGCCTCCGAGCCTGGCGCTATTGTCTTGATTCGTAAAAAATGCTCGATTGCACCGTTCAGATCGTTCGCCTGGCGCGCTATATCGCCCTGCTTGTATGCGGTTGCCGCCACGCGCTCCAGTACCACACCGTGCTCCTTGTCCAACTCCGGGATATACCTGAGTTGGTTCCGGTATCCCGACTCGGCTTCCGCGTAGTTGCCAAGCTCGTACTGGCTATGGGCAATTACGCCGTATGCCGTCTTATGCAGTTTTTTGTCGATGCCGCCCTTCTGCGACACAACGCTCGTTGCCACTTCCAGCGCCTTCTTATAGCGCTTGAGCGCGAACAATTCTTCCGATGCCTTGGCCAGTACAGCGCCTGAGCGCTTGTCACCCCGGTAGCTCTTTACAAATCGCAGCTGGCTCTCCACGGCTTTTTCCCGCCATTGTGTAACTGGCTGCGAACCCTCACCGTGAGCCGCCCCCAGTTCCTCTGAGCGCTTCTGGTACGCGATAATTGCAGAGTAACCCGCGTCCGCACCATACCTGTCTCTTATACACATCTCCGAGCCCACGAGACCAACGACCTAATCT
>JARFQV010000199.1 GCA_029287615.1 Pseudomonadota bacterium
GTTTCATTGTATCTCCCTGTGGATATAAAGCCCGCCGTACGGGAACGGCAAGCAAGGAGCAAGCTCTGATAAAGCGATGGGATTCTACGCGAGTAGCCGCCATGATTCAAACCGAATCCGACCCCGCGATGAAAAAACCTGCCTCATACCCCGGCTGACGATCGCTGGCGACGTGCCTCATACAGGAGGATCCCCGCGGCGACGGATACATTCAGGCTCTCGACCACGCCGGACATCGGGATGGCAACCAGTTCATCGCAAAGCTCCCGGGTGAGACGCCGCAGGCCTTTCCCCTCGGACCCGAGCACCACCGCCAACGGACCTTTTAAATCACATGAATACAGTGACTTATCGACAGAATCAGCAGCGCCGTAGAGCCATACCCCGGCATCGCGCAGGTGCCGCAGGGTGCGAGCCAGATTCGTCACGACGAGCAATGGTACGGATTCCGCAGCCCCACAGGCCACCTTGCGTACCACGGGTGTCATGCCCGCCGCACGATCACGGGGAATAATCACCGCATGTACGCCGGCCGCATCGGCCGTGCGCAGACACGCCCCGAGGTTGTGGGGGTCCTGTACACCATCCAGCACCAGCAGAAAGGGGGGCCCGTCGATTCCCCGAAGAAGGCCCTCGAGGTCCTGTTCCCCAAGCCGTTTTGGTTCTATCCGAATCCCGGCAACGACCCCCTGATGTGCGGCATCGGCCACCAGTGCATCGAGTTCACGACGGGTGATCCGATCGACGGGAATCTTCGCCGCCTCGGCCAGCGCAACCAGTGACTCGAGCCGCTTGTCCTTGCGCGTATCCTGTACCCACAGCTCCTGCACCTGCGAGGCATTACTCGTTAATGCGCTGCGAACGGCATGCAGGCCGTATATATGACGGGGGAAGTGCTTCAAGGGGAAATGAATACTGGATGATGAATGGTAAACGGATTCCTGACGGGTTCGGCTATCAGCCCGGATCCATATGCAGGCGGGCAGCTGTTTGCAACTGCCGAAAAACGGAAATCCGTCCGGATCATTCCCGGTCTTTATGGCACTTCATAAGCCGCAGCCTCGTGTCCCGCCACGATCGGCTTGACAATCAGTTCCACCCGGCGATTCTTCTTCCGGCCCGCGGCCGTATCGTTGGAGGCCACCGGTTCACGCTCACCACGACCCTGCGTCTTCAGCCGGTCCTGTTCGATTCCCCGTTCCCGCATAAACACGGCCACGCTCTCGGCGCGCTTGTCGGAGAGCCCCTGGTTGTATTCCTCGCTACCCACGCTGTCGGTATGACCGATCACATGCACGATAGTCAGACTGTAGTGTTTGAGTATATCGACGATTTCCTGCAGAGTCGGCTGAAAGGCCAGTTTCAATTCCGCGCTGTCCGAGTCAAACGAGGCCTCGCTGGACACCGCGACCTTCAGACTGCCATCCTCCAGCTGATCGATCCTCACTCCCTCCCGATCCCGGGCATCTGCAAGCATCTGCTCGAAATCCTTGTACTGATTTTCCATATAGTGACGCGCCGCCTGCGGCGACAGGCTATTGTTGTCCAGACCGGAATCCATACCGGCCCCCGATCCCGGGCTGTACCCATCGAGCGCGCAAGCACCAGACAACAGAATGAACAGTAAAACGAGGCTCCACCGTACAGACTTCATCGACGTTTTTTCCTTGATACCGATTTTTTCTGTCCCTTGCGTTTTTTCCTGCGCAGGACGGATTTCTGTTCGATCAGTTCAAAATCAATCTTGCGCTCATCCAGGTCCACCCGCATCACCTTTACCCGCACCTTGTCCGCGAGGCGGTAGATCGTACGGGTCCGCTCACCACACAGGCGGTGTCCTGCATGGTCATAGTGATAATAATCATTTTTCAGGGCCGTGACATGGACCAGTCCCTCGACATAAATATCCTGGAGCTCGACAAAGATACCGAAGGAGGTGACGCTGGTGATGATACCGTTGTACATCTCGCCCACCCTGTCCAGCATATATTCACATTTCAGCCAGTCCACGGCATCGCGAGTCGCCTCATCGGCGCGCCGCTCGGTCATGGAGCAATGCTCCCCGGATTCGTGCATGTAGCCCCGGTCGTAGCTGAAATCCCCGGCCTTGCCGCCCTTGAGGACATGGCGGATCGCGCGGTGCACCAGCAGGTCGGGATAGCGCCGGATCGGCGAGGTAAAGTGCAGGTACTGTTCATGCGCCAGCCCGAAATGGCCTTTGTTTTCAGGGCTGTACTGGGCCTGCTGCAGCGAACGCAATAACACGGTCTGGATCAGGTGCGCATCGGGACGCTCATGAATCTGATCGAGCACCGCGGCATAGTGCCTTGCGGCCGGCTTTTCACCACCCTGCAGGGAAAGGCCGAGTTCACCCAGGAATTCTCGAAGATCGGCAACCTTGTCGGCCTTGGGTCCCTCATGCACGCGGTAGAGGGTGGGCATCCGGTGGCGCGTCAGGAATCTTGCCGCGCAGACATTGGCCGCGATCATGCATTCCTCGATGATCCGGTGCGCGTCATTTCGCTCCACCGGCACGATCCTTTCGATCTTGCGTTCCGATCCGAACACGATACGCGTCTCGGTGGTATCGAAATCTATCGCACCGCGGCGCTTGCGGAGCTTCTGCAGAACCTTGTACAGGCGATAGAGTTCCTCCAGGTGACTCACCAGACCGGTATGGCGTTTGCGCAGCTTGCTGTCCCTGTCGACCAGAATGGAAGCGACCTCGTCATAGGTCAACCGGGCATGCGAACGCATCAGGCCTTCCATAAAGCGGGATCGTGTAATCTTGCCCTCCTGGCTGATATATATCTCGCAGACCATGCACAGTCGATCCACCTCCGGGTTTATCGAACAGAGTCCGTTGGAGAGAACCTCCGGCAACATGGGGATGACCCGCTCCGGAAAATACACCGAGGTACCCCGGGCGGCAGCCTCCTCGTCCAGGGCGCTTCCCGGCTGGACGTAATGTGATACATCGGCGATGGCCACCAGCAGGCGCCAGCCCTTCGGGGTTCGTTCACAGTAGACGGCATCGTCGAAATCCCGCGCATCCTCGCCATCGATGGTCACCAGCGGTGTATCGCGCAGATCGGTGCGACCCTGCTTTGCCGCCTTCGGCACATCCTGCCCGTACCGACCGACCTCGTGCTCGACTGCGGCCGGCCACGCCAGCGGAAGCTCATGACTGCGAATGGCGATATCGATCTCCATCCCCGGATCCATATGATCACCCAGCACTTCCGCAACCTGACCGATCGGACGCGAACGCTTGCCTGGCTGCTCGACGATGGTAGCCGTCACGATCTGTCCATGGCGTGCACCACCACGCAGATCAGGGGGGATGGCGATATCCTGGGTAATTCGCTTGTTGTCCGGAACCACAAAGCTGACGCCACTCTCGAGATAGAACCGGCCGACCACGCGCTGGGTATTACGCTCCAGCACCTCCACCACGGCCCCTTCCCGGCGACCACGTCTGTCGATCCCAGTCACCCGGGCCACCACACGGTCATCATGGAACAGGGCGCGCATCTGCCGCGGGGGCAGATAAAGATCGTCTCCACCCTCTTCGGGTACCAGAAAGCCGAAGCCATCCGGATGTCCGACCACACGGCCGCGCACCAGGTCCAGCTTGTCGACCAGCCCGTAGCCCTGACGGCGATTGCGGATCAACTGTCCGTCCCGCTCCATTGCATTCAGACGCCTGCGCAGGGCCTCGAGCTCCGCTTCCTCCGAATATCCAAGCAAATCCGCGATTGTCTCCATGCCCAGCGGCATCCCCTGCTCCTCGAGCAGTTGCATCAGGTATTCACGACTGGCGATCGGCCTCTCGTAGCGGGTCGCCTCCCGTTTGGCATGCGGGTCCCTGCTTCGCCGTCTCCCGGCCAATCCTGTCCTAGATTTTGTTTTCATAGCTCGGGCTCTGTCCCGGTAATTGTGAAATTTTGAAAAAAATGCGTTCTCATGCTGCACCTTCCTGCCGCGCTAAGATAAGACAAACCTGCACAAATTGACAATTTCGGGTACTGGGGGTAGAGTTCGCCGCTTCCGCCGCAGGTTGACATAGCCTGCTGCCACGGCCGAGGTGGCGGAATTGGTAGACGCGCTAGCTTCAGGTGCTAGTGGGGGTAACCCCGTGGAGGTTCAAGTCCTCTCCTCGGCACCATTTTCCGGGACCAGCAAAGACCACCCGGTTTCACGTAAGATACTGTTTTATATTTTATTTCCAGAACCAGCGATCTCCACCCCTGGATAGCGGTGCCCCCCCGAAACCCCCTTTTTCATTCCGGACACCAGGAAAGAAAACCGCGAGATGAGAGCGCCACTGCAATCAGGACGGGATTTATGGATCACCCGACTGGCATACTCCCGCGTATCCCGGCGTTGACTCTCAAGCTCGCAGAGTAAAACTCTCTGACCAGTACTGGCTACCCACCGACCGACTATCCTAGTCCGGATTTTTCACCTGGGGGCGAGGTGATCGCGCAGGAATTTGGATTCACAAGCCATTTTCCGAAGAAGCGGAATACGCACGGTATTTCCGACTGAGGAAAATGGCTTGTGGATTCAAAGAGCAAGCGAGGACTCGTCATCATGGCGAGAAATCCGGGCTAGTCCGGATTGCCGCATCAACAGCAATAGGCCACGATCAGCCGCCTGCCAGGATCGGCAGGAGACACTGAAACGGCCACGTATCCAGGTAGGGCCTGGATGCGGAAATCGGCGAACAACTGGAATAAACGCCGTCAATTGTGAAAGCTGACTGGAGGATGAGCGTAAAAATTCCACGGGACTGTTGACACAAGGCGCAATGGCCGAACAAGCCGGTCCCTACGCAACGATATTCCTGGTGTTAACAGGCCCTGAAAAAAACGGCGGCCCGAAGGCCACCGGTAATGAGTGCCGAGGATCGCGCAACCTCATCAGGGCCACACACGTGCCCCCTCGAGATCAACCCCGGACTCTTATGACGACCATTCAGTCATACAGGACCAACCAGTTGTGCATTGACATGATTTGATCGGACGCGATCCAGAACCTCCTGCGAGGAATGGATATACCTGTCATATCTGATCAGCATGAGATGATAGCGCATCGGACAAAATTCAGCGGACAGGATGCCACTATCATTCACCAGAGCGGCAACCAGATTCCCGCGATGCTGCTCATCCAGGGTATCGGTTACATGTACAACGATTTCGACTGAATGTGCTGGTTCACTCTCTATGCTGCGAACTGTTTGTTGCATGATATTTCTCCCCTCGTATATTGGGCATCAAGATAATTCCCCCGACTTGATCCCTGGCTGGCGCCACGCAAACCATAATGGTTTCCCTAGCCTGAACTTTGTTATCCCTGACCGTATACCCAAACGTAGCAAAGCGAGGATATCGTTGTTATTGTGATAAATACTTATTTAGCACATTAATATGTGGCGATGTGATGAATCAGGTCCTGTGAAATAGATATTTCAGGCTCCATAAAAGTTCAACCTGAGATCGTTACACACCGTTGGCAAGTGGTACCTGTCATCAATAATTCCGGGTAACGGGTCTGTCAGAATTCTCCGCGGGCAGCCCCTTCCATGATCTCGCGCATGGTACGGCGAATCCGCAAGGCGTCCGTCTTCAGGTCGGGCGGCAGTTCCTTGGCTCCATGGATCAGAAAGTCCATATTGAGTGTATACAGCCAGATCTTACCGTCCTTGTCCTCCACAACACTGATGGTGCAAGGCATGAAGGCGGTATAGGCCTCATTCTGATCGATCATCTTGACTCCAACACCCACATCGCAGAAGTTCATCAGGGACACATGCCGAAAGGGCTTGCCCGTGACTGCCTCTACCTGCTTGTAGAAGGGTGACTCACCCACAAACAGGAAGTTTCTGGCCACTGCCAGGCTCTTCATGGACTCTTTGACATCTTCCGCACTGAGTCCCTCTTCCACGGGAACGGCCCACACGAATGCATCGGCGATGTCCCGGGTTTCAAGCAGCTTGGTGGCGAACTCCTGATAGAGACCGAATGCATCAGGATCAAAGTCGCGGGTCGCACTCCAGATCTGGGACACGAACAGACCCATGATCACCAGGGCCAGAAAACCGACAATGGCCAGTATATTGCGTAGAAGATTCATGATTGTTCCCCCCTTGCACCTGACTATACAGCGATTTGTAACTGAAGAGGATAGTGAATAGATCCGGATTTGTCACTCATCGCCGATAGGCCAGCAAACCGGATATCTGCGGTTATCGGCGCCATCGGTATCATTGCGGTAGCACTGATTTTTTTGCGGGTGTATATCCTGGCCGATTATGCTAAAAAACGGTCTGACAATTCTTGTAATACAGCAGCCCGACCCGGGCAGAGGCTCTCGATGCCGAATCATTCTGTATGGCTGGCTACAGGTTTAGTACGATGATCAGAGCATGCGCACTATTCACGCTGCATCTATTCATTCCCAGCGTCGCAGCAGGTGAGCTTGAAGAACTTTCTGTCATTGAAGCGGACGGCGTATATACACTCCGCATCGCCACTGTATTCGACGCACCTGAAAAGTATGTACATGACATAATTACTGATTATCAACATGCATACCGTGTCAGTCCAGCCATTACCGAGCTTGAGCTTCTGCCCACAGGCCGCAAGGATGCAATCAGGGTCCGAAACCATTCAAAGCACTGCATAGGCGCGTTATGCCTGAAGATCGATTGGGCCGGTGATTTTACCGAGACCCGGCATGGACAGATCGAGGTCAGGACCATACCGCATCTCAGCAGCTTTGAATCGGGTACTGCCAGATGGGAGATAAGCCGTGCTGGAGAACGTACCAGGGTATTTCATGAATCGAGTCTGAAACCAAAGTTTTTCATCCCACCGGTGATCGGTGAAAACCTTCTGAAAGAGCAGATAGAAGCCGATACCCTGGCCACTTTCGACAGGATCGAATGCTACGCGAAGCTGATGTTCAAAATCGATGTTGAGAGTAATCCCGAAGTTTTGAAGAATCTCTTCAGCGAAGGCTGGGATTGCCTGATACCCCGGAGCTAGCCTGTATTTCCCACCACGATGACGAATCCTCGCTTGCTCTTTGAATCCACAAGTCATCTTCCTCAGGTCGCTTACTACATCCTCGACTCTGGCCTCCTGCTTCGTCCTGACTCCTGCATCCCGGCAGCCGTGCCTCAAGCGGTACTTGTACTTCCCTATACATCGTCGGAAATACAGTCCTTATTCCGCTTCTTCGGAAAATGGCTTGTGAATCCAAATCCCTGCGCGATAGCAATGCACAGGGCCCTGCCGATTAACAACCCGACATGACATTAGTGGCTCTTCCCCTAATCGGGTGGCTAAACCAAAGTCATTATGTCTCACGCAGAGGCGCAAAGTGCGCCAAGGATGAATGATATATGCCTGCTAACCAACCGGTTAGGCACGCAATACACAAGCCCCTCTTTGCGTGCTTGGCGGCTTGGCGAGAGCCATATAATGCCTTACTTATAAGCAAAAACCACCCAATTTGGTGAAGACCCACATAAGTAATCGGCATTGGCGAAGCGGGCTACTTCACTGGTCAGATCGTCTGTTGAAGCACCAGGGTGAACGATGCTGAGTCAACCGATACTCAGAACAGCAATCGCCATGCACCCCGGGGGTTGATCAAGAAGATCGGTTTGGTGTACACAATTGCTACTTTTCCAAATCAGGCTGACAGCATGTTCTCCTGCTACGACCCGGTCTGGCGATTCAGCAAAAGCCGCAGGGCATTACGAACGACTTCGCGTTGTCATCTGCGCGGTCTTTGGCTTGGCCTCGCACTGGCGCTGCTCACGCACGCTGCCGATGCCGGCACACAGCGCGCCATTGAACTCCGGGTATTGACCTACAACACCCACGGGCTACCCGCCTGGATAGCGTGGGACAGGCCGGAGTATCGCTTCCCGCTGATTGGAAGGCGGCTCAATGCCTACGATGTCGCCCTGGTCCAGGAAGATTTCTACCACCACGAACATCTGCTTGCCGCGGTACAGCATCCGATCATCTCGCGGGGTAACGCGGGCTCCGGACTGACAACGCTGTTGAAGGCCGATGGTGTACGGCTCGTGGACAGCGAACAGGTCCGCTATCGCGACTGTGCCGGCTGGCTCTTGAACAGATCCGACTGCCTGGCGAACAAGGGCTTCCTGCGAACCCGGCTCGAACTGCCCGGGGGTATGCAGGTTGATGTGGTGAACACCCACCTCGACTCCGGGGAGGATATGGTTGACCACAAGGCCCGCCGCGCTCAGCTGGACACCCTCATTAGCCACGTCAAACGCGCTACTCCAGCCGGAGCCCTGGTGCTCGGAGGGGACTTTAATCTCGACAGGAATGAACCCCGCGACCGGGCCTTGCTCGAGCGCCTGATTGCTGAACTCGGCCTCACGGACAGCGAGGCCCTGGACGGGAGCACGGCCGGCTGGAGCCACGTCGATTATCTGTTCTACCGGAGCGGGCCCGGGACGTATCTTGAAGTACTGGAGGCAGGTGAGGCAGCCGAGTTCACCGTGGAAGGTGTTCCTCTCTCCGACCACCCTGCGCTCAATCTGCGACTGCGCATCATCGCACGTTGAGGCTTGCATCAGACAACGGCAAGGGTAAAGCGCACTAGTGTCCCGTATCGCTGTCCTCGAAATCGATGCTCATGCGGCTTCCGGCATGGGGGCGAAAGCAGGTATCGGCAAAGTGCTGGTGATCGACATGATCACGATAACTGTCGATTACCGCGGAACCGGCGAAGCGCACCAGCCAGCAATGCCGGTAAGCGGCGTTGTCCTGTACCGCATGCCCGGTGAATACCCGCCTCACACCCGGAATAGCACCGAGGGTGCGCCGGCCCTCGGCCATCATCTCTTCCACACCGGTCTCGTCAAGGCCCTCGGTGTTGTATGTGATCACATGCTCTACGGGTAACCGTGGGCGGCAATGTTCGAGCAGGGCCGCTGACCGCCCGGCACTGCCCCAGACTTCGATACAGCGTGCCGCCTCCTGCTGTATCGCATCGGCCACTCCATGCACGCAAGCCGTGTATCCACTGCATTCCGCCGACTGTAGATTGGCCTGGATACGGCGTCCTGCCGCATCGGCCAATGCCGTATAGTAGTTGATCTTGGTCACGCCGTTTTCGATGAGTCTGGCGAACTGTTCACTGCCCAGACCGGTTCCCCCATGGATCACCAGTGGAAGTCCCAGGGTCTGGTTAATCTCCGCAAGACGCTGGAAGTCCAGCTGCGGCTCCCCTTTCATGCGACCATGCACCGTGCCGACAGAGACCGCGAGGAAGTCGACGCCGGTGGCCTCCACATAGTGCCTGGCATCGGCGATAGTGGTGTAGACCACTTCTCCGGGGTGCCGTTCCGCGTCTTCGCCTTCCACGCCGGGTACATATCCCAGTTCCCCCTCCACCGGGATGCCACAGGCATGGGCCATGTCCACCACGGCCCTGGTATGGACAATATTTTCCTCGAGCGGCAGGGAGGAGGCATCGACCATGACCCCGGTACAACCCAGATTGATGGCACGAACGGCCGATTCCAGTGATTCGCCATGGTCCAGATGGATCGCCACTGGCACGGTGCTGCGTTCCGCCGCCCGCTCAACAGCCGCCATGAGCAGATCGAAGTCAAAGTAGGCAAAATGTGATTCCGCCAAACTGACGATCACCGGCGCCTGCCTGTCCTCCGCAGCGGCCATCACCCCGTTGATAAAATCCAGACTAACCACATCAAAGGCGCCCACGGCGTAGCCGTTTTCGTAAGCGTGGCGCAACATATCGCCCATGTGGACCAGTGGCATAATACAATCTCCTCAAGACCTGTACGTTGGAATGATGGGGCGAAATCGGGGGCAACTGCCTGTTCACCATCTCGCCCCGTATGGATTTATTCTAATTCCGAAAAGCAATGCATTACACAAAGAATAAATGCGCTCTTCCCCGAAGTCCACGGCTATTGAATGACCGCTTCCCGCATTGCCCGGGGCAAGTTGCCTCAGGCCTGCCGTATTCACCCGCACACGCTCGAACGGTTTCCCGGGTCTGCCAGACTGGCATCCGTGAAAGTCGGAAAATGGCCAGAGGCAGAGATGCGTTATTATCAGGTAGCTTCGCCACTTTCCCGGCCCCCGGCGATTGCAGCGATCGCAATGATCACACCCGCCCTGCAAACATTTCCCGATAATGACGGTACCAGTCGTTCTGAAAACGTTCCTCGGGATCTAATGCTTTCTTCCAGCGCAGAAAATCCGGGAATTGCGGATAACAGGCCTCAACCTGCTCCCGACTCGCCCATCGATGATAGGTCAGATAATAGCTACCGCCATAGCGGATACCACAGTCGATCAGTCGGCGAAAATCCAGTTGCGTTTTCTGCAGGGCGGTTCTGTCGTGCTGCGTATGCAGGTTGAAGATGACACAGGCATAGTCCGCTTTTGCCCACGCGAGGAAGGTCTCTTCATCCCGCCGGATCAGGCGAATGGTTCCGTAAATCAGATCCACATCATGACGGCGAAAATCATCACGCACATCCTGCAGGAACTCGGACAGCCTGTCCCTGGGCACATAGATCTCCGTAATCATCTCTGTACCATGCTGCTGGACGCCGATGTGATCCCCGAGCGCCTTGTGGTAATCGTCGATATAAGTGCTGAGCTGGTGGGTATCCGATTCATAAAGCTGTCCCGAGGTTGAAAGGTAGTATCGCGAGTACCGTTCATAGGCGCGGCCCTTGTCTGTGTGCGCCAGCCTGATCAGATTCAGCCAGTCCTGCCCGGAAAGTGTCTTTTGCGGTGCAGTTTCCGGTGTGTCACCGGCAACCGGGTGATAGCAGGAGAATACCCCCTCGCGCAGAAACCGCTCTGATCCGGGGTCGGTGCAGAACTGGAAGTCGCCGTATAGAAAGCCTGCCTCGATCCGCTCCCGGAACCGGCCAGGCAAGGCATCTGCATCGACGATCTCGACGATCCGCCTCAGCCTGCGTCGCGGCACCAGACGCAGGGTAACGCTGGTGATGAGGCCGAAAAGCCCGTAACCGCCGATCGCGAGTCGAAAGAGTTCAGGATTTCGGGTTCGGCTACAGTGGTGTACCCGGGCATTGGCATCCAGCAGGGTAAAGGATTCCACATCATCAACGATCGGCTTGAAATCGAGTCCTCGCCCGTGTGCATTGGCCGCGAGGGTACCACCAATACTCATGCGATCTCCGCCGGTCTGTTTCTGCCGGATACTCCAGGGAACCTGATCGCGAGATTGTGTAGCCTGTAGAAGATGAATCAGGGCCGGCCACTGCATACCGGCCTCCACTTCGATCAGCCCCCGGTCACGATCGAATTCGATCAGCCCGTTCAGCCGGTTCATATCGAGCAGCAGTGATCCGTTACCGAACTGCTGCCCACCCATGGCGTTGTATCCTGCCGCGATACACACCGATCTTTTGTCCCGATGGGCCTGCCGGATGGCTTTTTGCAGACAGGTTAATCCGACCGGATGTTTTACCTGATATACGCGGGTTGAGTTCAGCTGTGAGTGGATGTCATTCACCCATTCACCGGCTGATCCAGTCATCCCAACCGGCTGCCGGGCAGCCGCGACGGTACTTGCAGAGGTCTGTGTTTCAGATTGATTCAGCATGATTGACTCCTTGACATCAATGTAACCGGATATGTGGGCACTGCTTTTTGCTGTGCCTGGCAAACCTGTATCAAGGAACATGCCAGAACTGGACAGTCAGGATGAAAATAATAAGCATTGAAAATCATAAGGTTGAAATTTAGTGTGTATTTTGTGTGGTATATTGCGTCTGGATTAGGTGTGATCAGTGTGTGAATGGTGTGGATGAACGGTGTGAACAGAGAGTAATCTGATGGTGGCAGGGATAACACGACAGGGTGTGATCATCCTCGGTCTGCTGCTGATCGCTGTGCTCTACGTCATCCTGTTTATCCTGCCAGATATCAGCCAGACGGAAATCACCGGATTCCGCGGTCAGCAGATCGATGAGTACTTTCTGGTGTCTCATGTCTGGAAGGGAAGTCCGGCGGAACACGCCGGTCTGCGGCCGGACGACCGGATCCTCTCTGCCGCTGGCCGCAGCATGACTGACTGGTTCGGCCTGTTTGGCTCGGATGAATCGGCTTATCTGCGCCATCGGGCAAGCATGCGGGACACACCGGTCCAATACCATCTCCTGCGAGACTCCCGGCCCATCGATACGACGCTGCAGGCAAGAACCCCCAGCCTGGCGGAGATAGGTATTCATTACGGCATCAAGCTCGCACTACTGGTGTATCTGGCTGGACTGGCCGTCTTCATCAGCCTTTCCAGCACCCGTCAGCGCGGCACCTTCCTGGTCAGTCTGTCCCTCTGTCTGGCGATCCCGTGGCTGGCAAGCCTGGAGCCCTACTCGCACCTGTTTTTCTCTCCATTCCTGCGCGGGATCATGCCACTGACCTATACCATAAAGATGGTGGAAGCCTTCTCCCTGTTGCTGTTCATGAGCACACTCGTGCACATCACCCTGGTATTTCCGGAGCGACATCCCGTACTCACGAAACGGGAACAGATTCTGGTATCCCTGTACCTCTTCCCGCCCGCCTTGCTGGGTCTTGTCATGCTCGTATCCAGTGGTGACCTGCTGAACCGGCTTGAGTCGGTTTATCTTCTGCGACTGTGGCTGACAACCATCCTGCTGGTGCTTGCAACCCTGCTGATCCTGTACAGTTACCGTCACTGCGAATCTCCCCTGCAGCGCGAAAGAACCCGCTGGATCGTGGTCTCCCTGGTGATCGTCTCCGTCAGCCATCTGGTTTTATGGAACCTGCCACTCATGTTGCGTGGACAAGCGCTGATCGCGAATTATGACTGGCTGCTGGTGCCGATGGCGCTGATACCCCTGGCCCTGACCGTATCGATTACCAATCATGAGCTGTTCGGGATTCGCGGCATCATACGGGGTCGAATCAGACTGCTCGAAACACGGCTGGACAGGGAACGGCAGATGGTGGTCAGCCAGGACCAGAAGATCCGTGATCTGAGCCAGGAGATCGAGCACCTGAAGAGCGATCTGCAGGAGTTCACCCTCTCTGAACAGATTGCCGGCCCTGGACAGGCAACAGCACCGGCCCTTGCCCGGCTGGAGCAGCGGTACCCGGAGCTTGCCGATATCCGGCGTGAAAGGCTGGTCAGCGCCAGCCCGCACTGGGACCAGGTGTTCGAACAGACGGTACTTGCCGCACAGGAGATCACACCCGTGATCATCGTCGGAGAGTCCGGAACCGGCAAGACTGATCTGGCGTGGACAGTCCACCGGCTTGGCAAGCGGAGAGACGAGGTCTACAAGGCGGTAAGCTGCGCCCAGTTCGAACATGCCGATCCGGCCTTTGCACTGGGTCGCCTCTTCGGGATCGGAACCGGGCATGGATTGCCACATGTACCCAGGGAAGGACAGCCGGGACTGCTGGAACAATGCGACGGCGGCACGCTGTTTCTCGACGATGTTGACCGGCTCCCACTCAATGCCCAGGACCTGCTCCTGTATCCCCTGGAGGGCAAGGCATTCGAACCCGGGATCGGCTCCGGATCGACACGCATGGTATCGATCAAGTTCGTCTTCGCCACCAATCGTGATCCAGACAGGCTGGTGGCAGAGGGGCTGTTCCGCGCCGATGTGCTGAGCCGCATCGGCACCCGTATCGATATCCCGCCGCTTCGGGAGAGACCCGAGGACATCCCCCCGCTGATCGATCTGTTCGTAGGTGAAATCTCTGCTGAATTCAAACACGAGATCACGGTCATTTCGCCAAGGGCAATGAATCTCCTGTGCAGCCGTTCCTGGGCAAGTGGTAACGCACGCGAACTCCGGCTGGAAATCAGCAAGGCGATCGGCAGGGCCATGCTGGAAGACGACAGTGTGCTGCGGGCCGGGTATCTATCCGAGCTGGCGGGTCTGCAGGCTCCGGCCGAGTGGAAGGATGGGAAACACGACCTGGCATCAACACAGTCACCAGGCAGTGACCGGGCCGATGAACCCTCCATTTCGCCGGAGCTGGCAGTACTCAGAAGGTCCCGCTTCCAGATCAAACCGGCCGAGAAAGAACTGGGACTCAGTCACAAGTCGCGCACCCTTTCCAACCACCTGCGCGGCATCTGTATCGAGGCATTGAGTGAGAACGACTGGGACCTGCAGCTTGCCGCCCGGAAATTATCGGGGACCGATGACCCGACTATCAATACCAAAATCGCCGGCAAGATGAGGCGATATCTGGATAACATCCGGCAAAACCTTCGAAGCGGCAGTGAACAGCGGCTATACAACAACCTGCCCGCGCACTACCACACTGCATTGCAAAAGGCGATTGACTGGCTGCGTGACAGACAGGCTGGCGGATTGCGGTGATTCTCTTCCCTGGCCTATCGGGACGAGATAGCCAGCATCCCCGCTGGCAACCCATCATCTACACGCCGATCTTTTACCGCACCGGCCTGCATTCAGGAAGATGCGACCGGACTTCGTTGTGCCCGCAGCATCTGGAATATGACCAGGGTTGCGATGGCCGCTGCCAGATGTTTCAGGCTGTGACCACTGATGGTTTGACCGGTCAGATGAAAGATCCCCTGATCATAATACTCCAGCACCTTGGACAGGCCATACCATGCGACTACCCAGACCAGGTAGCGTGTTGCGGTATAGCGGTGCTCCGGAAACAGCCAGCAGACAACCGGCAGGGCGATCAGGGGGAAGAACTGCACGAGTCCGTAAAACCTGAGGTCACCGCGCCCCATTGACTCGGTCCACATCCAGTAGAAGAGGCTCGTCATGCCCAGACCGACCAGGATCAGCAGGAGCCAGGAATTACCGGCCTTTGCATCGATGCGGTCCGCGACGATTGCCGAGCAGAATGCCATGAACGCGACGGACATGGGCAGCCTGTCCCAGAACAGCCGTTCATTGGATGGATCCAGGTGATAGTAGGCAGAGCCCAGACTGACCAGACCTACCCCGATGAACAGGACCAGGTAGGCTCTGCTATCCCGCGGATCCGGAAAGATTTCACCCCGCCTTTTACCGACCACGAGCCATATCCCAAGCATCCCGACCAGCGCGAATCCCGCATTCGACATCACATCGCTGAAATTGGGAATCCCGAACCATACCCTGCTGTCGGCGAACCGGTGATAATCGGGGTCCTGTGGAATCGGGTCGACAAGGAGAAGAACCGTCATACTGGCGGCAAGCAGCGCAATCAGTATTGATATACGTTGCCGGGATGAGAGACCTGTGTGCATTTCCTGTTCCGTGCAGATGTGTTATGAGCTATTTTACCCGGGAATGCGCGGCTGGAAACGGGAAGGCGGTCGAATCCGCCCAAATACATCAATTCGGATAATCTCGACCGCTTCGAGCCGATCGGGTGTAATGTCCAGCCCCGGAACCCCGAACGGAAAGGGGGGGCACGACCGATCATATGGAGACGGAATCTGCGACAACCGGTCAAGGCACAGAAAACTGCTTAAAAATAGGTTCTGAACCCGGCTATTCATAATGCAGGATGTATCGCTCAGTACACTGGACCTTGCTGTCATCACCGCCTATCTGGCAGTGGTGTTCTACATCGGCTTTCGCATGGCGCGGCAGACGCATGACGCCGAGGACCTGTTCCTTGCCGGGCGCCGCCTGACCTGGATACCAATAGGGTTGTCGCTGTTTGCCTCCAACATCTCCAGCACCACACTCATCGGTCTGGCCGGTGCGGCCTATACCTGGGGCATTGCCGTGGCCAACTACGAGTGGATGGCCGCGCCGATACTGGTGGTATTCGCGATCTTTCTGATACCGCTTTACCTCGAGGCGCGTATCGGTACCGTGCCGCAATTTCTCGAATTCCGTTTCGACCGCCGTGTCCGGATGTATTTTTCCCTGCTGACCATATTCGCCAACATCGTGGTCGATACCGCCGGCACCCTGTTTGCCGGCGCCATTGTACTCACGGTATTCATTCCCGGTCTGGACCTCCTCAGCGCCGCCTTCCTGCTGGCGGCCGTCGCCGGCGTGTACACGGCAGCCGGTGGACTCGCGGCCGTGGTCTACACGGACGTGTTGCAGGCGCTGGTCCTGCTCGCCGGTTCCGCTATCATCGCCGTGCTGGCCTACGCGGAGCTGGATTATTCCTGGGCAGTGCTCAGTGCCGCGACACCACCGGAACACCTCTCGCTGATGTTACCGCTGGATGACCCCAACCTGCCGTGGCTGGGCACGCTGGTCGGTGTACCGGTACTCGGATTCTATTTCTGGTGTACGAACCAGTTTATCGTCCAGCGCGTGCTGGGGGCACGTGATATCACCAATGCACGCCGCGGTGTGCTGTTTGCCGGCCTTCTCAAACTGCCGGTTCTGTTTCTGATGGTCCTGCCCGGGGTCATGGCGGGTGTGTTTCTGCCGGGACTCGAGCGCGGAGATGCGGTGTTTCCCGCCATGATCGCTCACCTGTTGCCGTCTGGCCTGGCCGGCCTGGTACTCGCGGCACTGGTGGCGGCCCTGATGTCCAGTATCGACTCGACGCTGAACTCGGCGGCCGCGCTGGTCACACTGGATTTCATCAAGCCGATCCGGCCCGGATTGTCACCACGCCGGATCGCGTGGATCGGACGAACGGCGATCCTGGTGTTCATGGTTTTATCCGCCATGATCGCCCCGGTTATCGGCGGTTTCGAGGGACTGTTTCACTACCTGCAAACCGCGCTGGCCTTCCTGGTGCCCCCCGTCGTGGCAATATTCCTGTACGGGATCTTCTGGAAACGCGCCGGCCCCGGCGCGGCACTACTCACCCTGTTGGGCGGACATGGGCTATCGGCGGTCTTATTTGCAGCGACCGTTGGCGGCGTACTCGAATTGCACTTCACCCTGATCGCAGGACTGATCTTTGCCGTGAGCAGTGCAATCTTCCTCCTGGCCGGCAGCCTGATGGCGCCACCCCGGCCCGGGCAGATCGACCGCTTCACCTACCGACGCTCAATCACCCGGGCAACGGAAACGGGGGCATGGTGGCAGGATTACCGTGTGTATGCCGCGGTGCTGATGGTGCTGACCGTATGGCTGGTAGCGGCATTCTGGTAAACAACCGTCCTGTCCTGTCATGTCCTGATCAGGAGTGCTGCCTTACGAATTCAAGGATCTTTCCGGCATGACCTTTCGGCGATACGCCATATTCCACGTAGCTTAACCGGCCTTCCGGATCGATCACGAAGGTCGAGCGTACAATGCCGATTTTTTTAATGCCGTCCTTTTCCTTTTCCTGAATAACACCGTATCGATTGCAGACCTCTTTCTCGACATCCGCCAGCAGGATGATTTTGAGCCCGTATTTCTCTCGAAAGGACTGGTGACTGAAACAGTCATCGGCGCTGACGCCGAGGATCCGGATGTTCGCCCGATCGAACTCATCGATGAGATCGGTGAATTCATTGGCCTGGATGGTACAACCGGGCGTGTCATCCCTGGGATAAAAATACAACACCACGTTTTCGCCCGAGAATTCATCCAGTGTGCGCACGTTCATGTCCGCATCCGGCAAATCGATATCTGGTGCCTTGTCACCTGCCTTGAGCATGACGAACCTCCGGGTTCTGATTGATGGTCAGTTTGCAGCAGTACGCGCAGTCTGGCGCCAGCAAATAATACACTCCGTTGCCTGCCATGGGTACGTGTTTGTCACCCCCTGGCGTGGCGAAAACGGCCCGGCCGGTTCCCTCGCCAGGCACCGGTTCACCATCTGTGCAGTGAAGCCCTTCAGCCTTCCACCTCGATACCCATCTCACGCGCGCGTTTTCGCCACAGGCGACGGGCGTGCTTCTGCATATCGACATTGGAGTCACCCTCGTCCACGATCTCGAGTCCGATCAGTGTCTCCAGAACATCCTCGAGGGTCAGGATTCCCTGGATCGTGCCATATTCGTCAACGATGATCATGATCTGCGCGCGCTGCTGCAGAAATTCCTCGAAGGCCCGTGATAACGGGGTGGTCTGGGGCAGCGCCGGCATCTCGCGGCGGTACCGGGAAAGCCTCGAATCGGTATTGCCCCGCGCCTGGGCAAGCAGCAGGTCATTGCGTAGCACGAAACCATCGAGTTGTGCCGGATCCTGGCTGTACAGGGGGATTCGCGAGAAGCGCTCGCTCTCGTGCTTCCAGAAAAATTCCTCCACGGTGAAATCCTCCGGGAGCGAGAAAACCACGGTTCGCGGGGTCATGGCATGGGTCACGGCAGTTTCCCGCAAGCGCAGCAGGTTTTTCAGGATCTTGATCTCCTGTTCCACCAGTTGTCCCTCACGTGCGCTGAGTTCGGCCATGGCGAGCATCTCCTCCCGGTTAAAACCGGTCAGCCCGGGACCATGGGCAAGCCCCCGGGTAAGGATCCTGGAGAGCCAGACAAACGGATAGAGCACCCGGATCAGGCCATGCAATGCATAGGCCGTTACCGGGGCAAGCTGTTTCCAGTAATAGGCGCCAAGGGTCTTGGGGATGATCTCCGAGAACACAAGGATCAGCAAAGTGAGTATGGCGGATGCAACACCGACGTAGCCGCTGCCGAAGACCCTGGCGGCCTGTGCTCCGGCGCCGGCGGCTCCAACGGTATGGGCGATGGTATTCAGTGTCAGGATGGCCGCCAGCGGTTTGTTGATGTCCTGTTTCAGTTCGTCCAGCAGATCGCCGGCCCTGCGGCCCTCCTTTTGCATCAGCTTGATGTAAGGCGCGGTTACACTGAGTATCACGGATTCGGCGATCGAGCACAGGAAGGAAAAACCGAGTGCGATGATGACATAGGTGACGAGCAGGAACATGGGTCAGGTTTTATCGCTTTCCGGTGCGCGAGCAGGCGCTGGTTTTGAAACGGTCATCATCCGGTGGATTTCAATTCAGTCTGAAAACCGGGTTCATCACATATTCTACCGAATGTTGGTGAATGTCATGTTACTGCCGGAATCCACTGCTGATAAGGTTCTGGATCCGTCCAGCCGGTATGTCCTCTCTGTCACATACCAGCCTGGCGCACCCGCTTGCAGGCATAGTATTTGCTATGAGACCGCACATACCGGTTACAACCAGGTATTCCAGGCAATCGATCCGAAAAACACCGCGGTTGCCAGTAATGACAGGGTTGCGGGCCAGCGGTTGCGGAATTCACCGACCCAGGCCCTGCGCCCGTTCATCACCAGCAGCAGGATGGCCAGCAGGGGCATGAAGCCGGCGCCGACGACGGCGTAGAGCTTCTGAATCTCCCGGAAACTCATGAACAGGCCGGTCATCGGGATGATGGCAATGGCGATCATGTACAGACGGTAGGACGGAGCGGAGGTATCCACGGAACTGGCACGGGCACCGGATCTCACAAAGAGACGCACGGTATCGGCGAACAGATAGGGCACCGATTGCCATACACCCAGCAGGCTGCTGAAGACCGCGCCGAACGCGCCGAGCAGGAACAGCCAGCCACCCACGGGTCCCAGTTCCCTGCCAAGACTCTCTCCCAGGGCAACGAGCAGGCCCGCGCCCCGCCCCTCGATTTCGATGGTACTGCCGATAATGACCATTGCCAGACCGAACAGTACGGTCATGGTGTAGCTGACCCCGAGATCGATGCGGCAATTCCGAATCTCTCCAGGCCCGAAACGCCCTTTTTCACGAATCCAGTAGCCATAGCACAGAATGGTCAGGGTGCCGCCGACGCCACCTATGAGGGCAACCGTCCAGATCCAGCCGGAGCCGCCTGCATCGGGAACAGTGGGGATCAGCAGCCCCTGAAGCACGGGACCGGTGCCTGGCCATAACAGCAGCGCCGTCATGATCACGGTAACGAACATGATGCTGATGCAGACGTTCATGACGATCTCGAACAGGCGAAAACCACCGGCGCGGACCAGGCCAAGCCCGGCGAGACTGCAGAGGATGCCAAATGCGATCTTGCCGTCGGCCGCATCGGTGAATACCGGAATCAGGGCATGCAGGGTAACACCACAGGCACTCATGAGCGCGGAGCTGACAAAGAAAGACCAGAGCAACAGGTAGGGCAGGAACAGCAGTCCCGGCAGAAAACCCATACGATGCGCAATGCCTTCCAGCAGGGTCTGCCCGGTTGCCAGCTGCCAGCGCGCCAGCCCTTCGGTGAGTACGAATTTGAGAAAACCGCCGATGACGACCGCCCACAGGACCGCAACACCGAGATGACTGCCGGCAAAACTGGCGGTGGCCAGGTCACCGGCGCCGACGCCGGTCGCGGCCATCAGCAGACCGGGGCCTGTCTCTTATACACATCTGACGCTGC
>JARFQV010000137.1 GCA_029287615.1 Pseudomonadota bacterium
TGGGCGCACAGCGATGAGATGATGACGCAATATCACAGGATCGCACCACTGGAGGCCGGACTCTTCGATTACAACCGCCTGGATCCGAGATAGGTCCTAGCCCGGATTTCTCACCGCGGGGCGAGATGATCGCGTAGAGATATGGATTCACAAGATATTATCCGAGGAAGCGGAATACGGGCTGTATTTCCGACGATGTACAGGGAAGTACGAGTGCCGCTAGAGGCAGGATGCCGTAAGCGGCCTGAGGAAAATATCTCGTGGATTCAAAGATCAAGTGAGGGCTCGTCATCGTGGTGAGAAATCCGGGCTAGAATTCATACCGCAAGGTTCCCCCGAGAAACAGGATGTAGTTGTTCTCGAACTTGCCGGCGGAACGGACGCCCTGCGAGGTAAGATCGATGTCGGCATCACCGACGGCATACAGGGTTCCCCCCAATGAAAAGTCCAGATGCCTGCTTCCCTCCCAGAAATAGGAAGCGGACAGCTTGTAGATCTCGTCTACGGGCAGATCGAAGGTCCGGTGTTCATTCTTGGCGGGGGAACTCTCGTAGGAGAAACCGACACTGAAACCGCGTCGCCTGTCGATATCGATCAGGTGCGAGTAAGCCAGACCCGCGTGCCAGGTATCATCCCATTGGCGATCCAGCGTCGCGACGGCATCGTCCGAGAAGGCAATCTCGTTCTTCTTGCCGAATTCGGACCACTCCTGCCAGCCGACATTCAGGAACAGGTGATTGGATTGATCCAGCTCGTAGCGCAGCCCCGCCTCCAGCCATTGCGGATTGTCCCAGCTGATTTCGACATCCTTGGTCCTGGGTTTCGATATGACCATGTTGCGGAAATTCACGTCCCCTTCCAGGTCGACGTCCGCCTCGGCACGGTAGACCACACCCAGCAGGGCGCGCTTGGTCAGATGGTAGGTGATACCCAGGAAGGGCTGATATCCCCAGTCGGTGGCGTCCTCGATCCTGAGCTTGCCATCGGGAGCACCTGGCAGGAGAGCGCCCTGATTGATGGCGATGTTCTGCTCGAACTTGGTACGGATTATCGATACCCCGGCCCCGATGGAGAAGCGGTCGCTGACCTGGTAGGCGATCGATGGTGAAAAACCCACGGCGGCCAGGGTCGCCTTGCTGGTCTGGTAACGGCCGACAAAATCATCACCGTAATCCACCCCGCCACCCTGCGGGGCCACGACGGAAAAACCCGCCCTCCATCGGTGAGATAGTCTCTTCACATAAAAGAAACTGGGAATCACCGCGACCTCACCGGCATTTCCCCCGTCCCTCCCCCCGCCGGTCGCGGTGGAGGAGTCAAACTCCACCTTGGGGACGAGGACCTGAACACCCGTCAGCAGCGTGTCCCGGTTGAGTCCGGTCATCCCCGCGGGATTCGTCCAGGAGGCATCCGCGCCATAGGTGTTGGTGGGATTGGCAACGCCACCCGTTCCCATACTCGTTGGTGTACCAACCTCGGCGAGGTAAAAACCGGCGGCAGTGGCGTTCTGGACGGCCAGACAGCCCGCCACAAAAATCAGGAACCGGAAGGTCTTGTATCCCGGCTTTCGATCAATATTTGAATCCCCCATTTTTCGTATTCTCCCTGATTACATGGAAAGCTTGCCATGATATCGGCAAATCAACTCTCCAGCAATCCGTTCCACACCGTAATCCAGCTCGTTGAATCGCTGAAAACAGCAGATTGAGCCCGGAATGGCATTGGGCTGGATACAGACACTGACCAATGTGTTCTCTCATTGGAATGAATCAAAAAACATCGTGGTGCCCCCCGGTCGAGCATCTTGTTTCCATGTAGCGACACAACCGGGGCCGTCTAAATGAGCTTTATTCCTATGAGCTGTTTCAGCATTGTTACACGACTGTGACGCCAATCACGGATATCAGGCATCTAAACCGTATATTAAGCTAGCAGTCAGTGGCAAGGCAGGACAGATGTCCGGGATAGAAAGCCGATTGATCCCGGTTTGGAGGCATCCGCACATCGCCTCTATACAGAGGTCGCCTGCAGAATATCGTGTTCGTATCCGGGCATAAATCTGAACCTGTCGCAAGGAGTTCATGGTCAATCTGATCGTTTACAACGGGACATTACAGTGAGTCGGTTTGCTGATCGATCTATTCACAGCCTCTCCCGGCTCTTGCCGTTTCACTCCTTGCTGCACCGCTTTGAGATCCGGCCTGTGGTCGTCGACTGACATTGTCTCTGATCTGAACAATTGTGCCGGTCTCGGGAAACCGGCAACCACGTAGTAAATCCTGGGTGAGTAATGAATCAAACGAACTTGCATACGTCAGTGTTTCAGGGAAAAACACATGAATAGAAACACACTCCATGTGATGATGTATTCCCATGACGGTTTCGGACTTGGTCATGTCCAGCGTAATCTAGGCATCGCTAGACGATTGCTGGAATTAAGTCCGGGTTCCAATGTACTCGTCCTGGCAGGCACCATGCCGCCGGATACCGATCTGCCGGCTGGCATCGATCTGATCAAGCTACCGTCGATTTTGAAAAATGGAACGGGAAACTGGCTACCCAGGACCCTGAGTATTCACAAAGACGAGTTGAAAAGTGTACGTTCCGGGATTATCAGGCATGTGGCCACTGCATTCAGACCCGATGTCTTCCTCGTCGATTTTGTACCAACGGGAGTATGGGGGGAACTCAAACCTACACTGAAATACCTCTGCTCTGATCACAAATCATCGAAAATAATCCTGGGTCTCAGGGAATTTCTGGACGCACCCGAGATTACCCGTAGACAGTGGGCGAAGGAAGGTGCATTTGCAGCAATCAACAGCTACTACTCAAGAATATTTGTATACGGAAATCGTGAGATTTTCGATACAGCAAAACAGTATGGTCTGGAACATTTTACGAATCATACTCCAGTCGAATATTGTGGCTATGTGTGTTTACCACCAATGCCCGAAAAGATGGGGAATATCTATAGGGAAATCGGACTGGATACGAATCGACAGCTGGTTCTGGTCACAGGAGGTGGCGGAAGAGATGCCTTCCCAATGATGAAAAACTGCCTGGAAGCCTTTCGCTTCCTGTATAACCAGAGCGCGATTCAAGGCGTGTTTGTAGCTGGCCCATTGATGAGCCAGAAAGAGGTGCAGACGCTTCGCAATGCTGCAACAGGACTCCCCGTTCGTATCCTGGATTATGTCCGGGACCTCAAACCCCTAATGGACTGCGCAGGCCTTATCGTGAGCATGGCGGGTTATAACACACTCGTGGAAGCAGTGGGATCCGGTAAAAGGGTGTTGGCGATACCTCGTTCTGGGCCCAGCATGGAACAGAAGTTACGTGCCGATGCCTTTTCTCGCCTCGGATTACTGGAAATGCTCACACCTGATCTGGCGTCTCCCGGGTGCCTGGCAAAACGAATTAATCACATGCTGAAAAATACCAAGATGCCACCATCATCTCTGGTACAGGACGGTTTAGACAGGGTCGCTGAAAGACTCCTGCAACTGGGAAGGAATGACTACCGAGTAGACAACAAAATGAGCCCTCTTAATGCCTGTCTGGGCTGAAACGGACAGGACCCAGTTACGAATTACTGCTGCACAGGATCATCCGTATGTCGAATAAATGCCGCAACTTGCGAATTGCAATATACACACACGATACCTTTGGATTGGGGCACGTCAGGCGCTGTCTTCACCTGACCAGGGGGCTGGCAGCGGCAGCACCGGAATCGGCAATCCTTTTCATCACCGGTTCACCGGCCCTGCATGCCCTGGGCGCGCTGCCGCGAAACGCGGACTTCCTGAAGATTCCAACCATAGCAAAGACCGGTACCGCACAGTCGCGTCCACCACACCTTCCCATCCCGATACGCGAAACCACCGCTTTGCGTGAACGGATCGTTCGTGAAGCTGTGATAAATTTTCAGCCGGATGTGCTTCTGGTAGATAATTTTCCACTGGGTTCCCGCAAGGAATTGCTGGGTCTGCTTGAGGAACTGAAGAATTCGGGCACCCGAACCATTCTGGGATTGAGGGACATTGTGGATATGCCGGAAACGGTATGCCAGCAGTGGGACCGTGATGGCATCTACGATGTCCTTGAAAACTGTTATGACAGGATTCTGGTCTACGGAATGGATTCCGGACTGAACATTGCGGATGCCTACCAGTTGCCGGAATCCGTGAGCAGGAAGCTTGAGTATTGCGGATACATCACCGGCACAGGGCCTGTGCAAACGGATCAACCGGTTACTTCATCCAGCCTGGGGCTACCATCCCCGATGATCCTCGCTACCGTTGGTGGCGGTGGGGATGGAATCCCGCTACTCAGCGTCTTCCTCCGGGCTCTGTGTGAAGTACCGGAAGCATCCGCCCTGGTAGTAACCGGCCCACTGATGTCGGAGGCAGACCGTCAGGATTTACAACGTCTGGCCGCGCCTTTGCAATCGCGGGTCCTGATGCGGGAGTTCGTCAATGATATGCCTGCATACATACAGGCATCTGATCTCGTTGTTGCAATGGGCGGCTATAACACAGTTGCCGAGATTGTCGCCCAGCAGCGAACAGCTCTCATTATACCCCGTAACTGGCGGTATGGTGAATTCGCGGAACGAACCCGTGCGGGTACGGAAGGAGAACAGCTCCTGCGTGCCCAGTTACTGGAACGGATGGGGCTTGCGGATTATCTGCATCCGGACCAACTCGATACCGCTCATCTGGCAGATAAAATTCGCCATTGCCTCGGCAAGGGTAAAACCGTTCGGGATTCCGGATGGGATCTCAACGGTCTGCCACGTGCATGCAATCATATTCTCGATCTGGCAAGAGAGGTAAAAAAGGGTGAACTCAATGTCTGCGCCTGAACGCCCTGTAATCGGCTATATCGTGAGGCGTTTTCCGAAGATTTCGGAGACGTTCATTCTCAACGAGATACTCGCCATGGAAAACAGGGGAATGGATATTCACATCTTCTCACTGTTACCGACCAGGGATTCCCGTTTCCACGGTGATCTTGGGAAATTAAAGGCGAATGTGCACTATCTGCCGGACATATTCGATCTCCGCACCTTGTTGCGTTACAACAAACGCGTGGCAAGGCGTAACCGTGAGCGTTATATGCGGTCCCTCGGCAAGGTCCTGCGTACCGGTAATCCTCTATTGCTCTGGCGTTTCCTGCAGAGTGGCTATATTGCAGACCGGGCACAAGGCCTGAAGCTGAACCATATTCACGCCCACTTTGCGAATCGGTCAACCAGCGTAGCGTCACTTACCTCGGAGATACTGGGGATACCCTACAGTTTTACCGCACACGCCGTTGATATCTACAAGGAAGATGTGAAAGAAAAAGTCCTCACACGCAAAATCGAGGCTGCAAAATGCGTGGTAACCGTCAGTGATGCCAATAAGCAATTCCTGGAAAATCACGCAAAAGAGTCATCGGACAAGATCATTCGTATTTATAACGGTATTGATGTCAATCGATTCAAACCTGGTGACGATGCGCCGGACAGTCCTTTTACCATCCTTGCCGTCGCTCGGCTGGTAGAGAAGAAGGGGCTCGATGACCTGATCGAGGCCTGTCGATACCTGCGTGATCGTGAACTTTCATTCCGGTGCTGGATAGTCGGTAAGGGGAAACTAAGACGCACCCTTCAGGAACTCGTCGATAAATGGAAACTGGGGGATACGGTGAAATTGCTTGGCGCACATTCACAAGACCAGATTCTCGAGCGCTATCACCAGGCCAACCTCTTTGTACTGCCCTGTATTGTAGGGTCTGACGGAAACCGCGATGGACTGCCGGTATCAATCGTCGAGGCCCTGGCCTGCGGATTACCGGTAGTCACAACACCGGTCACCGGCATTCCAGAGGCAGTACGCCATGAACACAATGGTCTGATCTTATCCGAGCAGAATCCCCGGTTACTGGCGGATGCCATCCAGAAACTGATTTTTGACAAGAATTTGTATGCTCGCCTTAGACAGAACACCCGGGCATCCGTGCTTGAGCGGTTCGATTTGCGCAAGACAGTCAACGAACTCCTTAACGCGATCACCAGGGAGGTGGCATGAAGATCTGTTATCTCTGCCCGGATCTCGGCATCCCGATCGATGGGCATAAAGGTGCATCCGCCCATGTCCGGGGACTGCTGAAGGCATTCAGGGAAGAAGGGCACAAGCTGCGGGTAATAACCGGTGCCATGTACGAGAACAATAGCATTGGCGTGCCGGTCATGTCGGTTGCTGGTCCGGCGATCACACAGAGCCCTTTTCTTTACACGAATAAAAGGATGGGCAGGGCCTTGCGCCATCTCTGGACCAATGTAGCGAT
>JARFQV010000208.1 GCA_029287615.1 Pseudomonadota bacterium
CGGTGATAGCCCGCCCGCGGCGGCCGTTATCCAGCAGCGCGTCCACCGATTCCTGCAACATCCGTTTCTCGTTGCGCACGATGATATCGGGGGCATTGAGCTCGAGCAGGCGCTTCAGACGATTATTGCGGTTGATTACCCGGCGGTAGAGATCATTGAGATCGGAGGTCGCGAAGCGACCGCCATCCAGGGGGACCAGGGGCCGCAGCTCCGGCGGCAATACCGGTAGTACCGTCATCACCATCCATTCCGGACGATTGCCGGAATCGATGAAAGACTCGACCAGCTTGAGCCGCTTGCTGAGCCGCTTCAGCTTGGTCTCGGACTTGGTGGAACCGATTTCTTCCCGCAAGCGCACTGCCTCGGTTTGCAGGTCGAGCGACTTCAGCAACTCGAACACCGCCTCGGCGCCCATGCGCGCATCGAATTCATCCCCGTTCTCCTCGATGGCCTCGAGGTAGGCCTCGTCGGTCAGCAGCTGCCCCCGCTCCAGCGTGGTCATACCCGGGTCCACGACCACGAATGCCTCGAAGTAGAGCACGCGCTCGATGTCCCGGAGCGTCATGTCCATCAGCAGACCGATACGGGAGGGCAGCGACTTCAGAAACCAGATGTGCGCGGCCGGGCTCGCCAGCTCGATATGCCCCATGCGCTCCCTGCGAACCTTGGCCAGCGTTACTTCCACTCCGCACTTTTCACACACCACGCCCCGGTGCTTGAGGCGCTTGTACTTGCCGCAGAGGCATTCATAGTCCTTGACCGGCCCGAAGATCTTGGCGCAGAACAGCCCGTCACGCTCGGGCTTGAAGGTCCGGTAGTTAATGGTCTCCGGCTTCCTGACCTCACCATAGGACCAGGAGCGGATCATATCGGGAGAGGCCAGACCGATGCGAATTGCATCAAAATCGTCGGTTTGGCCTTGTGGTTTCAGCAGGTTAAGTAAATCTTTCATTATGTCTCCTGCCCGTTTGAGTGCATTGTATCGTAACGGCCGGGTACCGTTTCTAGCGACTGTGCCACGCTGGCGGGACAAATACCCCGCCAGACCGGTGATATTTCAGGTTATTCCTGTTCCAGCTCCAGGTTGATGCCAAGGGAACGGATCTCCTTGACCAGGACATTGAAGGATTCCGGCATGCCGGCCTCCATACGATGGTCACTATCCACTATGTTCTTGTACATCTTGGTTCTCCCGTTGACGTCATCGGACTTAACAGTCAGCATTTCCTGCAGCGTGTAGGAAGCACCGTAGGCCTCCAGCGCCCAGACCTCCATTTCACCAAAGCGCTGGCCACCGAACTGCGCCTTGCCGCCCAGCGGTTGCTGGGTAACCAGACTGTATGGCCCGGTTGAGCGGGCATGCATCTTGTCATCCACCAGGTGGTTGAGCTTGAGCATGTACATGTATCCCACGGTCACCGGTCGATCAAACTTGTCACCGGTGCGTCCGTCACGCAGATAGGTCTGGCCACTGCGCGGCAGATCCGCAAGCTCCAGCATGTGTTTGATCTCTTCTTCCGCGGCCCCGTCGAAGACCGGGGTCGCCATGGGTACACCATTCCTGAGGTTGCCGGCCAGCGTCAGGATTTCCGCATCATCCAGTGATGCAAGATCTTCCTTGTGACCACTGGTGTTGTAGATCTCCTCAAGCAGATTGCGGAGATCGGCTACGTTCTGCTGCGCATCCAGCATCCTGCCGATCTTGAGGCCGACGCCCTTGGCCGCCCAGCCGAGATGGGTCTCCAGCACCTGACCCACGTTCATTCGTGAAGGCACGCCGAGCGGATTCAGCACGATATCAACCGGGGTACCGTCTTCCAGGTAGGGCATGTCCTCGATCGGCTGGATCATGGAAATGACACCCTTGTTTCCGTGGCGCCCGGCCATCTTGTCACCCGGTTGCACCCGGCGCTTGACCGCCAGGTAGACCTTGACCATTTTCAGCACACCCGGTGCCAGATCGTCACCGGTGGTCAGCTTGGCGCGCTTCTCCTCGAGGTGGTCCTCGAATGCCTGGCGCTGGTCTTTCAGCTGCCCGGAGGCAAGCTCCAGCTGCGAGTTGGCATCCTCATCGCGCAGGCGAATCTCGAACCATTTATCCTGCGGGACGTCCGCAAGATAGGACTTGGTCACCTTGGAACCGGCGGCAAGCTTGTTGGGTCCGCCCTCTGCGATCTTGCCCAGGAGCAACTTCTCGACGCGCAGATAGACATCATTTTCCATTATCCGGCGCTGGTCATTGAGATCCTTTCGGATCCCGGCGATCTGGTCTTCCTGAATCTGCAGGGCTCGCGCATCCTTCTCCACCCCGTCCCGGGTAAAGATCTGCACATCGATTACGGTGCCATCCATGCCCGAGGGCACCCGCAGGGAAGTATCCTTCACATCCGAGGCCTTTTCCCCGAAAATGGCCCGCAACAACTTCTCTTCCGGTGTCAGCTGGCTTTCACCCTTCGGGGTGACCTTGCCGACCAGGATATCACCCGGCTTTACCTCGGCACCGATGTAGACAATACCGGACTCATCCAGCTTCGAGAGTGCGCCTTCCCCGACATTGGGAATATCACCACTGATATCTTCCGCGCCGAGCTTGGTATCGCGGGCCACGCAGGTCAGTTCCTCGATATGAATGGTCGTGAAGCGGTCTTCCTCCACCACTCGCTCGGATATCAGTATGGAGTCCTCGAAGTTGTATCCGTTCCAGGGCATGAAGGCGACGAGCAGGTTCTGGCCCAGTGCCAGTTCCCCCATATCGGTACTCGGCCCGTCCGCGAGGACGTCACCGCGATCGATCACGTCGCCAGGCTGCACCAGCGGCCGCTGGTTCATGCAGGTGTTCTGGTTGGAACGGGTGTACTTGGTCAGGTTATAGATATCGACACCCGGTTCGCCGGCCTCGGTCTCGTCATCGTTGACCCGAACCACGATTCGCGCCGCGTCGACCGAGTCCACCACGCCACCGCGGCGGCTGACCACGGTCACACCCGAATCGATCGCAACGGTACGCTCGATGCCGGTGCCCACCAGCGGTTTCTGGGTCGTAAGCGTGGGTACCGCCTGACGTTGCATGTTCGAGCCCATCAGGGCGCGGTTTGCGTCATCATGCTCAAGAAAGGGGATCAGTGATGCGGCCACCGAAACGATCTGTTTCGGGGAAACATCGATGTAGTTGACCTTGTCCGGCGAGGACAGGGTGAATTCATTCATGTGACGGCAGGAAACCAGGTCGCTGGTCAGATTACCGTCCGCATCCACCTCGGCATTCGCCTGCGCGATGATGTACTCGCCCTCCTCGATCGCAGACAGGTAGATCACCTCGTCGGTTACCCTCCCCTCCACTACCTTGCGGTAGGGTGTCTCCAGAAATCCGTACTTGTTGGTTCTGGCATAAACCGACAGGGAGTTGATCAGGCCGATGTTCGGTCCTTCCGGTGTCTCGATGGGACATACCCTTCCGTAATGGGTGGGATGCACGTCGCGAACCTCGAATCCGGCCCGTTCTCGTGTCAGCCCCCCCGGGCCCAGCGCGGAGACACGGCGCTTGTGGGTCACTTCCGAGAGCGGGTTGTTCTGGTCCATGAACTGCGAGAGCTGACTGGATCCGAAAAATTCCTTGATTGCCGCAGCCACCGGCTTGGCATTGATCAGTTCCTGCGGCATGAGGCTTTCCGATTCGGCCATGCTCAGCCTTTCCCGCACCGCGCGCTCGACGCGCACCAGACCAATCCGGAAAACGTTTTCCGCCATTTCGCCAACGCAGCGGATCCTTCGATTGCCCAGGTGGTCAATGTCATCGACGAAACCGTTGCCATTGCGTATATCGAGCAGGGTCTTCATCACGTCGATGATGTCCTCGTTCGACAGCACACCGGGCCCCGTGTCCTCGCTACGCCCCACCCGGCGGTTGAACTTCATACGCCCGACCAGCGAGAGGTCATATCTTTCCAGGGTAAAAAACAGGTTCTTGAACAGGTTCTGAGCCGCTTCCTTGGTAGGGGGCTCGCCGGGACGCATCATGCGGTAGATCTCGATCTGCGCCTCCAGTTCACTGGTGGTGGTGTCAATCCGCAGGGTATTGGAGATGTAGGGACCGCGATCCAGATCGTTGACAAAGAGCGTATTCAGCTGCTTGACGCCGGTATTCAGGATCTGCTCCAGCAGTTCCGGCGTGAGTTCATCATTGGCGTTGGCAATGATCTCGCCGGTACCCTCATCGACGATGCTGTGAGCCAGGATCTTGCCAACGAGATACTCTTCGGGAACCACGAGTGTCTTCACCCCGGCCTTGTCCAGTTCGCGGATATGGCGCGCGGTAATCCTGCGACCCTCTTCCACGATCACCTTGCCCTTCACCTTGATATCGAAGGTCGCTGCCTCACCCCGCAATCGCTCCGGGATCAGGTCCAGCTTGAATTCCCTGCCGGACACATGAAAGGTATTGGTCTCGAAGAACATATCCAGGATCTGCTCGTTTTCATACCCGAGCGCGCGCAGCAGTATGGTGGCTGGCAGCTTGCGGCGCCGGTCAATGCGCACGAACAGACAATCCTTGGGATCAAATTCCATGTCCAGCCAGGAACCGCGGTACGGGATGACCCGGGAGTTGAACAGTAGTTTTCCGGAGGAGTGTGTCTTTCCCTTGTCGTGATCGAAAAACACCCCGGGTGAACGATGCAACTGGGAAACGATCACACGCTCGGTACCATTGATCACGAAGGTGCCGTTGTCTGTCATCAGAGGCAGTTCGCCCATGTAGACTTCCTGCTCCTTGATATCCTTGATCTTCTGTGTGCCCGCGGGCGCATCCTTGTCGTAGATGATCAGCCTGACCAGCGCCCGTAGCGGGGCGGCATAGGTCAGCCCGCGCATCTGGCATTCCTTGACATCGAAGGCGGGATTGCCGAGGCGATAACCCACGTAATCAAGTGCGGCGCTCCCCGAGTAACTGGTGATGGGGAACACGGACCGGAAGGCCGCGTGCAAACCGATGTTGTCACGATCTTCCGGCTCCCGGTCAGACTGCAGGAAGCTGCGATAGGATTCGAGCTGTGTCGCCAGCAGGTAGGGTACGTCCAGGATGCTGTGGCGTTTGCCAAAGTCCTTACGAATGCGCTTCTTTTCAGTGAAACTGTAGGCCATCGATGTTCCTCGTCATAAAGCAGTGAAGGAAACAGTATTTCGGTATCCGCTCACTCCCAAACCGGATACCCCTGTCCGTGAAACGCTCTCCGCCGAGACCGCGCTACACGGTAATACCGGGCCCGGGACACTCCCGGACACGGGAAATGGCCGGTTGCGATTCAGCGCTTCCGGCCACTTGCCCGAACCAGTGAAAAATCAAGCCACTGGTTCGTGTCGGGCAACCTCGCCCAACCCATTTATTTCAGTTCTACGCTTGCGCCAGCCTCTTCGAGTTGCTTCTTGATTTCCTCTGCCTCTTCCTTCGTCGCAGCTTCCTTCACGGTTGACGGTGCGCCCTCGACCGTCTCCTTGGCCTCCTTCAGGCCCTGGCCGGTAATTGCGCGAACAGCCTTGATAACGGCGACCTTGTTGGAACCGAAGGAAGCCAGGACGACATCAAACTCCGACTTTTCTTCAGCGGCGGCCTCGCCGGCAGCCGCAACCGGTGCAGCCGCAACAGCAGCCGCAGCCGTTACACCAAACTTCTCTTCCATCGCGGAGATCAGGTCGACGACCTCCATCACGGTCATTCCGGAAATGGTTTCCAGGATCTCTTCTTGGGAAACTGCCATGACTCATACTCCTGTTTAATGATCTGCGCCAGCCGGCGCAGTCGGTTGATTACGTGTGAAAATTCAGGCTGCCTGCTTGCTGTCGCGAATGGCTGCAGTGGTACGAACCAGCTTGCCGGGGACCTCGTTGAGGGTGCGGACAAACTTTTCTACCGGCGCCTTCATGACGGCCATGAGCATGCTGATGGCTTGATCACGGGTGGGCAGTTTCGCCAGTCGGTCAATTTCCGACGGCTCGAGTAACTGACCGCCCACCGAGACCAGCCTGACCACGAGCTTGTCGTTTTCCTTGGAAAAATCCTTCACCACGCGTGCAGCCGCACCCGGGTCTTCCCTTGAAAACGCTAGCACCAGCGGCCCAACCAGACCCTCGCACATGCATTCGAAGTCGGTACCCTGAAGCGCTCGACGCGCCAGGGTGTTCTTGACGACCTGCAGATGAACGCTGTCCTGGTCTGCCTTCGTGCGCAGTTCCGTCATCTCCTCGACCGTCAGGCCACGATACTCCGCCGCTACAGCGGAATACGCCTGCTTTGCTACTTCAGCGACTCCGGCAACCACAGCCTTCTTTTGTTCAAGACTCAGTGCCATACCTTGTTACCTCTCTCAGTGGGCCCGCCGGCATCAAAATCTCCGGTTCGTCCCCGCCTGTATGACCGGCCCTGCCTGTTGAGCAGACCGGCATCCCTTGTTCGGTGCACAAAGACAATAATCTGTCCTGACGACACCATCTGCGCAGGCCGGCCGAAGCCATTAAACCAGCCGCACCACCTCTCGGCAGAGCTGCAGGTACCTGCGGTCTTTGACAGTCACCGGGATGTGTGTCCCGGGAACGTCAAAAGCTGCCCGGTCGGGCGGTACCTGCCCGCCCGACCGGCATCAATCAAATGTCCAGGCTTGCCTGGTCCAGCTGCAATCCCGGCCCCATGGTGGACGAGATGGCGATCTTTTTCATATAGATGCCCTTGGCGGAAGACGGCTTGGCCTTGTTCAGGTCATCCAGCAGAGCCTGCAGATTCTCACGCAGGGCATCTACCTCGAAGTCGGTCTTGCCGATCGAGCAGTGGATGATGCCGGCCTTGTCGGTTCGGTAACGTACCTGACCCGCCTTGGCGTTTTTCACCGCCGTCGCCACATCCGGGGAGACGGTGCCTACCTTCGGGTTCGGCATCAGTCCGCGCGGACCCAGCAGCTGTCCCAGTTGTCCGACCACCCGCATCGCGTCCGGACTGGCGATGACCACGTCAAAATCCATGTTGCCCGCCTTGACCGACTCGGCAAGATCCTCCATCCCGACGATGTCCGCACCGGCTTCCTTCGCGGCATCGGCATTGGCGCCCTGGGTAAAGACGGCTACCCTGACGGTCTTGCCGGTACCATGCGGCAGCACAGTGGCTCGACGCACCACCTGGTCCGATTTTCTCGGATCGACACCGAGATTCACGCTGACATCGACCGACTCGGTGAACTTTACCGATGGCAGTTCCTTGAGCAGCCTGAATGCCTCGTCGACGGGATAAAGCCTGCCACTTTCGACGCGCTCCCTGATTGCCTTTTCCCTTTTGCTGAGTTTCGCCATGACCCTAGACCCCCTCCACATCCAGGCCCATACTGCGGGCACTGCCGGCAATGATACGTACCGCGGCATCCATGTCAGTCGCGTTCAGATCCGGCATCTTGGCCTTGGCGACCTCCTCCAGCTGTTCGCGGGTTACCTTGCCTACCTTGACGGTATTGGGTGTACCGGATCCCTTGGGGATGCCCACCGCCTTTTTCAGTAACACGGATGCGGGCGGCGTCTTGGATATAAAGGTGAAGCTGCGATCGCTGTAGACGGTGATGACAACGGGAATGGGCAGCCCCTTTTCCATCTTCTGGGTCTGCGCATTGAAAGCCTTGCAAAACTCCATGATGTTGACGCCATGCTGGCCCAGCGCGGGACCCACAGGCGGACTTGGATTGGCCTCACCTGCAGGCACCTGCAGTTTGATGTAGGCCTGGATCTTCTTAGCCATCTTTTACTCCCTGGCGGGTGCAAGCGCCTTTCGGCTCCCCAACCATAAACACGTAAGATACGGAATTATATATTAAAAAAATCCTGGCATCCGCCACAACAGGCATTCATCCAGGATTCAGCACACCCCGACCGGATGTCACGCCTTCTCAACCTGTCCGAATTCCAGTTCCACGGGCGTGGAACGCCCGAATATCAACACAGCCACCCGCAGGCGGCTC
>JARFQV010000222.1 GCA_029287615.1 Pseudomonadota bacterium
AGTATATTCCTACTCAAAATATGCCATCATGATAGATTGACAGCAACTCAATTTTCCAGTCAAGTATCAGAAACTTGCCGAAATATTTCAAAGCACCTGCTAGCGTGTCGGTGAAATAATGAAGACAGACCAATTTCCGAAACGTCAGCTACCACGCAGACAGCTTACAATCAAGTAACATCTTAACCTCATCAACCTTTTTTAATCGCAGCAGAAACAAATTCAAGGAAATCCCGCATCATGATCGACGTCCGCCTAGCGGATTATCGAAGTCGAAACCGAACAAGCGCGGATTTTCGCCGATGACTGCCGCTGAAAAGATATAGTAGACATAATCATAGGTCTCCTCAGGGATGTTGTGCTGTTCCAGCAGTGACCAGAAATTACGCTCCCGGGGGTTCTCCGGCATTTTCCGGATCAGCCTGGTAACCCGGTTCTCACCCCAGTTATAGGAGGCCATCACCAGCAACCCGGAGGCCTGGGCCTCGGTCGTGTAGATATCGCGCAGGTATCGGGCGGCGGCGAAGGTAGCCAGTTCGACGTCAAACCGGTCATCATCGGGGTCAAAACGACGCAGGTTCTGCAATGGCCCGGTCTTCAAACCGTAGCGCATCGCCGTATCCGGAATAAACTGCCACATGCCCTTCGCGATGCCGAACCGGGTTTCGGGACCGCTAATGCTGTGATCGAAATTACTTTCCTGCAATGCCAGATAAAAAAACTGGGGTGGCAGACCCTCCTGTTCCAGCGCATTGGTAATCAACGGTATCAGGCCGTTGTTCCTGGCCCGCTCGATTGCGTTCCCGAAGCGGTTGGTACTCCTCCATTTATTGATGTACTCCTTCACCTCGGATACGAAACGGGGAGGCACATCAATTTCGCACTCGCCGAATATCCGCGCCACACGCAGAATCAAACGGTCCTCTTCCCGCATTCCACCTGCATGACCGCTGATCTGCTGTGCAAATGTCTCATATTGACTCTCCATGCTCGCCAGCCTGCTTTTCATTTCAGACACAGCGGCGAGCTGGCGGGTATCGCCAGCCTCCAGTATCGAATCCTCGATTGCGGCGATCTGAAGCTCGAGGTCTTTCATATTGTAAAAAATATCAATCGCCAGCTTTTCCACCTTATCGAAACGCAGAGACTGGTAGGCAAGCACGCCCATGAACACCATCAATACGACGGCGGAGATGCCAATAAATATCTTGTATGGCTTCGACTGTTTTCTGGCCACCTCCTGGATGGCCTTGCGTACCATCATGGTGTGTTCGCCGGCTTCATCCTCGGCTTCTGCATCAAAATACTTGCGGGTGAGTGCCGCCAGGGACGGGGGTGATGCCTGCGACGAACATTCGATCCACAGGGTCGGGCCAGAAGCCCCGAGTTGAACGGACGGAGCCCCTTCCAGCCTCGACGACTCGACCTGTCTGCCATTCAGATAGGTGCCATTCGCGCTGTGCGCATCATCCAGCCACCATTCACCGTCCCGATAATGAACGACGGCATGCCGGCGGCTGACGGTGTCATCATCGATATGGATATCACAGGATAGGTCCCTGCCAATCGTAAAATCCCTGTTGAATTGCTTCCTTTGCTGGCTGCCGTCTATGGATTGATACTTGACGATCACCGGCGGTATGACAGTGGTCGGATGAGGTCCGGGTCGTTTTTGTATTACTGTCTTGTCATCATCCATGGGCTGGATATACCTGCAGCGTGACCTCTACCATAGTTTTACTCAAGCAGGGAAACAATACGTCCCACATGGCCCGCGATACCCGGGCAACTTGCCAAACCACTTGAGCCAGTTACCCTTTCAGGAAACTATTGATGTTTATATAATCGACACAATTGAACGCATACCTGATCTGTCAGGAATCTGCTGTGAATCTTTCCATAAACAAAATCTAACAATCTAAATAATGAATATAACATAACCAACTATTTTTCATGAAATTTATTATTATAAACCGGCTAACCCGAATCAACTGACTGAGATATTCTTTTTGACTCTTGTATGGGCATTGACGATCCTGGCATTCACCTTATGCAGTACTCGATAAGCAGACAAAATGCTGCCTGATTATCATACCGATATAACGGCGTATATCCGCCGCGAAATCAATCTCGAAGAACTGGTCCGGCGACTGGGGTCTGCCCTTACCGTTCCCGGTGTATCCGCTGAACTTCTGCTCACAGCAGTGGATGACATACACCGGTCAGGGCAAATCAAGAAAAGTGATCATGCCTTGCTCCGGCACGAGATCATGCTTCTTTTACCTGAAAACAATGGGACACCAGCAAATTCCGTCGCTGCAATGGATGATTTGGCAGCTTCGGCGACGACAGGAGTGTTCACCTCTTCCAATGACGGAGTAACCGGCCATACCAGAGTCAAGCCGCGGGAACTGCCGGAAAGTACCCGCATTCACGGCCATCCCCCACAGAACGACTATTCAGGTGATGATTCGATACGAAATAGTAACCATACCACTACACAAGCAGTGGGACCGGGCAGCATTATAAAAAACAGATTCGTACTCGAAAACATCATCGCCCAGGGTGGAATGGGGATTGTTTACAAGGCCCGGGACCTGCGCAAGGAAGAGGCCAGGGATCGTAATCCCTACGTTGCCGTAAAGGTATTAACCGAGGACTTCAAGAGCCACCCTGATGCCTTGATAACGTTACAACGTGAGGCAAAGAAGGCACAGAGCCTGGCTCACCCCAATGTTGTCACGGTCTACGATTTCGACCGCGACGGGGTGACGATATACATGACCATGGAATTGCTGGAAGGCGAATCCATGGACCAGATGCTGAGGCATACCAACTACAAGGGAATGGATTTCAGGCAGGCATGGCCGCTGATCGAAGGAATGGGACAGGCACTTTCCTATGCCCATAGCAGGGGTATTGTTCATTCCGACTTCAAGCCGGGTAATGTGTTCATTACCCGCGAGGGCATCGTGAAGGTGCTCGATTTCGGTATTGCGAGGGCGATCAAGCAACCCGGTGAAGACAGGGATACCACTGTTTTCGATGCCGGTTCCCTCGGCGCGCTGTCTCCCGGTTATGCCAGTTGCGAGATGTTCGAACGCATGGAACCGGATCCCCGGGACGACATATACGGACTCGCATGCGTCTCCTATGAACTGCTGACAGGGCAGCATCCGTTCGACTGGAAAACATCGGTCGAGGCACGCAGCCACCACCTGGTCGCCGGCATCTCGGGCAATCTGAATCGCACCCAATGGAAGGCACTGCAACGAGGTCTGGCATTTCACCGGGAAGACCGGACACCCAGTATCGATCGGTTCCTTGCCGAGCTGAAACCAAACAAGGCCCGGAAACTCGGCATCAGCATCTTCGTTGTCCTGCTGGTTGCCGGTATCGTTTATGGCGGATATTACGGATATGAATACTGGCAGGAACAAAAAGTGGATCAGCGGTTCCTGGAACTGGAACGGTTGCTGGAAAAGGATCCTCTGGAATCAACCGATATTTCGGAGGCCGCCACCCGACTGGATAAATTGACAAAACTGGCACCAGGGGACATACGAATCCAGCAGGCGAGTGTCATGATTGCGCTCGCCTACCTGAACAGGGCACGCGAGGCGCAGGCCAGCGAAAACTGGGAGGCGGCCAGGCAGTTGCTGGGCAACGCCAGACAAATACAGGCCGGGCAATCCATCGACGATACACTCGATTCAGAATCCGCCGCTATCGAAGCGGCGGAGCAGGCGGCCAGGACCAGAG
>JARFQV010000260.1 GCA_029287615.1 Pseudomonadota bacterium
CTGTTCCGGCAGGCTGACACCAAAGGTGCGCTCGAGGCGTAGCAACAGTTCTACCCGGGACAGGCTGTCGAAACCCAGTTCCCGGTCCAGCGCACTGTCCAGTGAGACCTCCAGGGAACGGCCGCGCTGTGGATGCAGTTCTAGGGCCAGCTGGTGCACCTGAAGCAACAGGTCTTCAGCTCGGACAGCGGTCACCTGATCCGCGTGATCATCGACCTCTCCTGTCACGATCTCTCCTTTATCCCGTTTCCAGATCCTGTCAACGGCAGTATGGCGATAAGATAACCTGCCTGTCGCATCCCCGAATTTCTCCCCTGGCTGAGCCGTATGGTAAAAAAACATCTTCCCTGATTCTCCCTGATCTGACAAACGGTTTTCTTATAATGGGATTACGTCACGAAACGGCAGCCCTGGAACCAGTTGCTCCGGTCACGCCGATTCTGCTGCCAGGGGGTGATCAGTGGATTGGCGGATATTCCGTACAGTACATAGGGTCTGTTACCATAAGGAAGATCGACGCGATGTTATTCCTGGTTTTGACAGGCCCAGGCCCGTATCAGGATAACGTGGAAGGAATCTGAAAAGTTGCTATCAGGACGGATTCAATGATCGAAGTTGACGGAGTGCAACCGGATCTGGTGGGGACCAGATGTGAGGAGCTTCTCTGCCAGCAATACTGGCACGAGGGCGAGCTCAGGGACGAGGCCGATATCGTTTTTTTGAAGATTGCCGGAACGTGGCATCAATTGTATTTCGATAGCGGTGTTGTTCACTGGCGCGGGCAGGAAGAAACACCGCAGTACAAACCGGTGGGCAAGGATGCCGTGTTCTCCTACCCACTGGTCGATCTGGGATCGAACTTCGGCGTACGGGATCGCTTGATAGATGATTGCCAGATCAGGGAGACCGCGGATGGAGAGACCGTCACACTGATTTTTCAGCAGGGTGCAACCCTGAGTTTCATCAACCGCGGAGACAGTACTGGCATCCTCTACCAGGAATAGGCAGAGCCAGGGTACGCACCCTTACGGAAGGTCTCAGACGGGTCGCCTGATTATTCCTGTCTTTCGCACCCGGGTGTTTTGCCTTTGTTGCAGGGGAGCCGTCCTTTAGAGATGGGTATAGCCGAGGGAAAGGCCTGGAAGGGCCATCGCGTCTCACTGGTGCTTGGCAGCGGTGGCGCCCGCGGGCTGGCACACATCGGAATTATCCGATGGCTGGAGCGCGAGGGGTATTCCATTGAGTCTATTGCGGGGGCATCCATGGGTGCACTGGTGGGCGGGATCTACGCTGCCGGCCACCTGGAAACCTACAGCAACTGGGTCTGCGCCTTGCGCCGTACCGATGTGCTGCGCTTCCTCGACCTTTCCTTCCGGGCAGGCGGATTATTCAAGGGCGATCGCATCATGGACACGCTCAGGGAGATGGTGGGTGAACATGTAATTGACGATCTGCCCCTGGCCTATACGGCGGTTGCGACGGATATTGATCGCCAGCGCGAGGTGTGGATCTCGGAAGGTCCGCTGTTCGATGCCATCCGCGCATCTATCGCTGTTCCTACCATCTTAACTCCCCATGACTACCTGGGGTTGACCTTGCTGGACGGGGGCTTGCTCAATCCGGTACCCATAGCACCCACGTTTCGGGATTTTACTGATCTTACCATCGCGGTGAATCTCAACGGGGAGCCAACCTCAGCAGAAACCCTCCCGGCGGTCTCCGCTCGCGAAGACAGGGAGGGCGCGGACAGGGATCTTCGATCCCGGATCCAGCAATTTCTGGACACCGTGGGTGAGAGTTTCCACGATTCCGCTGAACGGGATCTGGGTGTCTTCGAACTGCTCAGCCGCTCGTTCGAGACCATGCAGAACGCCATCGCGGCCGTCAAGCTTGCTGCCTATGCCCCGGATGTGCTCATTGAAATCCCGCGGGATGCCTGCGGTTCCTATGAGTTCTATCGCGCCCGGGAGATGATAGAACTCGGAAATCAGCTGGTTGAGAACGCCGTTCGGGGCACAGATGGGCCGTGATCATTGCTGCTTCTGCAGTGGCTTGAAGCGCGCACCGGCAGACATACCGGCTATCCGTACTGGCAGCCCAGGCATGGCTGCATAAACCAGTCGCGCGGATGATGCAGCCTTTGGATGAACAATCCGGTAGCGGGAAAACACCGTCCCGGTGGCAGCGGTATCGCCCGGTTGGCCTGCGAATCCTGGGCATGATCCTGGCCGCCGGGCTACTTCTGTTTTTTTCCCGGATTGCAGCATCGACTCCCTGCTGGCTGGTTTTTGTTCTGGTTGGCCTGATTGCCTGGCCGATCTGGCAATACCGGACTGAGTACCTGCTCTTTCGCAGACGTCTGGTGCTCGACGCTGCCGCCCAGGAAAATAGCCGGATCCGGACAATGCTCTGGAGAGGGAGTATAAGCAAGGTAGTTCAGACGGTTGTATCCATGCTCCTCGCCTGGCTATTGCTTGCCCTGGCAAGCGCGGTTTCGCCCCTGCACTGGTACGTGCTCGCTGCCGATGGTGTCGTCCTGGCCCTGCTTGCGGGGCCGGTCACCCGGCACCTGGAAGGCGATATAAAGACCCGGCACCTGGGCGTTATTGCAAGACGCTGGCCACTGTTCCTTCTCAATAGTTGTGTACTGGCGCTTGGCATTATGGCGCTTGATTTCTTTATTGTCGGGACGGCAGATACACGGCACTTAATGTGGCACGAGGTTGCAGAGCAGGCCTTCACAACGGTTCAGGATGAGGCCGGATGCATCGTCTGGGGCGTGAGCGCGGGCGGATTGACAGCAGTTGAAGCACTTGCCTGGCATTTCTCCGAACTTATTATTCCGCAGCTTCCGGACCTGAGTGTGAAGATCATTGCATGGTCGTTCTTCCTGTTGCGGGCCATTACAATGGCCTGGCTATACACCGCCCTGCTACTGGGGATCAATGTGCTTCTCGAAAAACGGGATGCGAGGCGGAAGGCGAGCGGGACTGAAGGCACAATCTCACGGGCATTCATTCTCACCATTATTGTCCTGGCTGTGCTGTACTATCATGCGTCACTCAAGCTGAGCAAGGTGGATCCATTCGTCCTGGAACAGGGTGTGGGCAACGTGGCCGAGTTGATCAATCCCTGCAAACCGAGTGCAGCCAGTCGTGATCGGCTCATTGCCAGACTGGACGAGTCGGTGGACAGCGAGCGAAAGATGGCCATGGATGAGGTCGATGCCCGCATCGATCAGGGACTCGAACATTTATTCCATACTATTGAAAATGGAGTCGATCGCTATCTGGACTGGTACTTCACGGTTATTGGCGAATACCAGCGACTGGCAACGGCCTTTACCGGTGATGTCGTCGCTACCATGCAGGATAAGCTGGAGGAGTATCTCTTCGAAGCCAGCGACTTCGATTTTCAACTCGGCGAACTGGACCGCAAGGCCGAACGTCTCTCTGCCGATCGGTTTGCGGCTCTGCTCCCGAAGATCGGCGCCGAACTGGAAAATGTACCCTGCGATACGGGCAGAATCGATATGTCATCATTAATGGATCTGGATCGTGACAATGTAAGGGCCTCGATTGCGGCAACCAGCGGTATTGGGGCCGGAGTCGTGGCCAGCAAGGTACTGGCCAATAAAACCACAGCAGCCGTCATCGGAAAAATCGCTGCCAAGAAATCCTTTCAGACGGGTGCCGCGCTGGCCACAAAAACGCTGGCAAAGAAAGGTGCTTCCTCGGCTCTGTCGGCCGGACTGGGTACCACATTATGTGCCCCGGTTGGGCCAGTAGCGATTCTATGCGGCGTAACCGCCGGACTGGTTACCTGGCTGGTTGTCGACAAGGCCCTTATAGAACTGGATGAGTCACTCAATCGGGATGAGATGCGTGCGGATATTATGGCTGTGCTGGCCGAGCAGCAGGTCGAGTTGGGAATACAGCTTAAACAGAAACATCACGCCCGTATCGATCAGCGGGCTGCCCGGGTAAACGATGCAATTGGAAAAAGCTTCGTGCCCTATGACGACGGCCTGGGTTACTAGATGAGCCTGCCCTACCTCACGGACATTATCATCCTCCTGACGGCAGCCGTGATAGCGGTGCCGTTATTTCGTTTCCTGGGGCTTGGTACCGTGCCGGGGTTTCTCACGGCCGGGGTTGTGGTAGGACCCTCTGTACTGGGCCTGATAGCCAACAGGGAGGAGATCGGCCATCTCGCCGAACTCGGTGTAGTGCTGCTTCTGTTTGTTATCGGTATCGAGCTTAAACCCGCACGTCTGTGGTTGATGCGACGCACGGTCTTCGGGCTGGGGTCTCTACAGGTGCTAATCACGGGTGGATTGATCTCTGTCGTAGCGATTCATGTGTTCGAAATCGATCCGCGGGCAGCCATATTGATCGGACCGGCCCTCGCCCTGTCATCAACTGCCTTTGTGCTGCAACTGCTTACCGAGCAGAGGATGCTCACCTCCGGTTACGGGCGTACATCGGTAGCCGTGTTGCTGTTTCAGGACCTGGCGGTCATTCCACTGCTCGCCCTGGCATCCCTGTTGGTGGTGCCGGATCTCGCAATCGAGGAAGATATCGGGCTTGCCTTGTTCGAATCGCTGATGATTCTCCTGCTGATCATCCTTGGAGGCCGGTATCTGTTGCAACCCGTACTTCAGCGCGTCGCTCGCCATGGCTCACCCGAGATTTTTACAGCCTCTGCGGTACTGCTGGTTCTCGGTGCTGCTGTTCTTATGGCTCAAATCGGCCTGTCAATGGCAATGGGTGCGTTTGTAGCGGGACTCCTGGTCGCAGATTCGGAATTTCGTCACCAGGTGATCGCCGAGATACAGCCATTCCGCGGCCTGTTGCTCGGTCTGTTCTTCATGTCAATGGGTATGTCACTGGAGCTGGAACAGTTCCTGGAAAACCCCCTGATATCCCTCGGCCTGGTCCTGATGCTGATGTTGACCAAGGTCATACTGCTTTGGCCACTGGCCAGGCTGTTCGAACACAAGGGCGTAACAGCACTGGCGATAGCCTTGTTGCTTGCACAAAGCGGGGAGTTCGCACTGGTGATCTTCGCGGTGTCCTACGATACAGCGCTGCTAAGTGAGGATCTATTTCAACAACTTCTGGTTGTCGTGGTGCTTAGCATGCTGGTGACTCCGCCAGTTGCCGGACTGGCGAACCGGCTGGCCCTGGCAAGCAGGGTGGATGCCGGGAAAGAGAGGTTCACGGAAGAGGAGGTGGAGTCAGAGCCGATCGTGATTATCGGGTTCGGCCGGGTAGGGCACCGGATTGGACAGATACTCGAATTACGGGACGTGTCATATGTCGCTGTCGACAAGGAAGCCGACGTCGTTGAACGGGAACGAAGGGCAGGGCGGTCCGTGTTCTACGGGGATGCAAGACGGCCTGATGTCCTGAAAAGCCTGGGTGTGCGCGATGCTGGTCTGATCATCGTCACAATCGATGACTTTCGGGCAACCGAGGAGTTGGTATCTTCCCTGCACCGTGCGTTTCCAAACCTGGATATACTGGCGCGTGGACATGATCTGGAACGATGCCAGCGTCTGCGTGCAGTAGGTGCACGACTCGCCTTCTCCGAGACACTGGAGGCGAGTATTGCGCTTGCAGAGGCCGCACTGGTGAAGGTCAAAGGGGAGGATGAGGAGAACGATGCAGCGATTGACCGTTTTCGGCATGCCTATTATTCGGATATCAGGCGCGAGGTACACGAGGGATCAGAGCGTCGATGAGTCTGATCGGGAATGTGGCGCTGCAAATTTCACCGGGTTGGCAGCAGCCTCCTGATTTCCAGGTGAAACATGAATGTAGAACAACCTGACATGAATTGCGTCAGTAATATGAATTGTTCCTTTCAAAATCCTCTATCCATGCTCGAGTGACCATATTGGCCTGTCCGCCAGGCCGGAGCGGTAGGGGCCATCTCATTCCCCGCTGGCATGGTGTGCGTCTTTTTCCGTATCTATTAGCGTTTGGTTACTTACCCTTGCAGGGGTTATATTCGGGCGGCCTGGTCAGAATTTATCTGATGAGACTGGCGAGAACAGGTATGAGTCAAAGATAGGTAAATAACGAAACAGGAGGAGTATCACCATGGATCAAGCAGTAGAAAGTACCGTAAAAAAGCCTGAGCAAACCGTTGAAATCATCGTACACATCTCCGAGGATCTGGAGGACAAACAACGCGACAGCGTAATCGCTGCACTGGAAAAGGACGATGGTATCGTGTCTGCCGAATTCTGCCCCTTGCGCTACCATCTGATGCTCGTGAGGTATGACAGAGGGCAGTATTCTTCTCAGGATGTTCTGTCCAGCGTTCATTCACAGAAACTCAATGCCAGGCTGATTGGTCCCGTCTAGTCACACCATGAAAATGGTTGCCAGACAAAAAGCCAATCGTCGATGTGAGCCCGCTGCCGGTTTTCCCTTGATCGATGATCAGGGAGTTCTGGTCCGGGAAGATCGCAGACGATTTCCGGATCGCCGCAAGGCAAGGTGTGACGTCAATGACTTCAGGCTAATCCTATCCAAAATGTCCGGTGGCTAGGGACTTGCCGGATTTGGGGGGCAACGAGGCGCGCGGGAGAGTGAGAACGCATGCACAACATACCGAGGCGTACACAGGGACTACGCAATGCGATGATAGTAAGGGTGCATCCGGACCGCTCTCCTGCCGCCGTATCTGGACAGGTTCTTTCCCTAATCGGGTGGGTAAACCAAAGTCATTGTGTCTCTCGCAGAGGCGCAAAGTGCGCCAGGGATGAATGATATTTGATGGCCAGACAATCGCTTAGGCACGCGATACACTAGCACCTCTTTGCGTGCCTGGCGGCTTGGCGAGAGCCATATCGCGCTTTGATCATAAGCAAAACACACCCAATCAGGTGAAGATCCACAGAATAAAGCCGGGCCCGGCAGGTACATGTACAAAGGCTCGGGAGTACGATAATCTCAACAGTTTCCCGGGGGTCTGATCACGTTTTCCGGATGTCAGCACGGGAGAGAAGGGGGGCTTGTGCAGGCGAAGGAGAATGAACGGTGAAAAATCTGCTGGTTGCAATCGAGTATTGCGAAGCGACAACCATCGCATCTCCCACCATACGGCGTGTTCAGGAACTGGCGGATGCCTTCACAAGCAAGGTGTGGTTGCTGCACGTTGTGCCACCGACAGCACCGGCACCGTTCAATGTGGATCAGGTCAAGTTACGCGAAGGACGCGCAGACGAGTTGCGTCAGGAGCACGGGTATCTGCAGGGGCTCGCGCAGTGTCTTCGGGACAGGGGAGTGGAGGCAGCAGCCCTGTTGATTGAGGGGCCTACGGTAGAGACGTTACTGGACAAGGCCCGTCTGCTTGAAGCCGATCTGATTATTCTCGGCTGCCACAGACATGGCCCGCTGTTCAGCGCCATGCTGGGAGCGCCGGGAGAATCACTGCATCGCAGGTGTCCCTGTTCGATCATGTTCGTTCCCGAA
>JARFQV010000354.1 GCA_029287615.1 Pseudomonadota bacterium
GATCGATGATACCGGAATAGCCACAAACATCGCAGAGATCTTCCTGCGCGATTTCGCAGACAGCCACGAATACACCGATGAGGAATGGCATCACCGCAGCTGGCGATTGCGCGTGCTGGAATGGTTCTGGAAAAAGGTGGACTTACTCTCGATGAAAGTCAGGCACAGCCGATCCGACCGGAACGTTTGAACGATGCATCCCGTATGACGCGAGAACATAATCCTTGCCATCAACGCGCTTCACGATAGTAGAAACTGAGCATAACGACAGGCCGTTAGCGGCACCGAATCGGCCCCCCGGGTGAGTCAACCATAGCAGGTTGCACCAGCAATCGGTTCCCTGCACCCTGCTGATTCCGTACGCTGCGATAATCGGCAACCTACTCCCTGAGAATCTGGGAAAACCTGGATTCACAGACACCCATCTCACCCCGGCCTCCGGCCGCCGACGGAATGTACATCCCAACATTGCTATTGGCCAGCCCGGATCATGGCTGCATGCGCTGAACAGTTCTATGCCGCATTTCGGAAACGGGGTGCGATCACTTGATGTTGCCGAATCCCAAACTGGTTTAGAGATTTTGTTAGCTTCACCGCGACTTTTCTCTGCTGGGCCAACTCCGACACAAACACCGCAAAAAGACTGAAACTCATCTAAAAACAATTTATTAATCAACTGCCACGTCTGGTTGGCACGAAACCTGAAGTGATTGTCATGTAGCGACAAATTGGTGAGGCCCTTGGCTACGCCCGTTTGTCCCCGATTTTAAGATGACAGAGGAAATGACCATGATTATCAGACAGCACAGCAACACCCGATTACTAATTTCGCTAGTTGCGACAATAGCCATGTATTTCGCCACAGGCGCAGCCCACGCGGAAAAATCCGGTAAAAGCGCCCATGAAAACCCGATGCAAAACTACGGCGAAAGACATCCGCGTGCCACCACACCACGTGGCCTGGATATCGCTGAACTGAAACGCCGCCGTAACATGGTTCGCGACTATCTTACCCGGCAACGTGCGCAACTCGATATCGTCACCACCACGGTAACCGACTCGGGCCAGGTCATTGACTGGATACGCCCCGAGTCACAAATTGCCTCGGGAAACCTCGCCTCACCTCCGCCGCAGCCGGAAAGGCCACACATGCCGGATGTGGAACACGACAACGTGATACCGTCTGTAGGCGAACTCGCCCGCCAGCAGCATGCGCGAGGCCCGGCCGGCACGGTCCCCGTGGTACGCCGCGACATCGACGAGGTAATCAATGCGATGATGCCCCCGGAACACCTGCAGGATTTTCTCAGCAAGTCCGGCAACACGCAGAATCCCGCCAATGTCAACAGTATTCCGAATCCCGGTGACTCGGCCCACATATATGCGCACACATCTCAATATATCGATAACCTTGGCGCCGATGGTTTGATCAACGTATGGAACCCATACGTGCAGCCCGTCAGCGAAGAGATCGCGTACTGGGGCGAGTTTTCCCTGGGCCAGGTCGCAGTGGTGAACGAAAACGGAACCGCAGATGAAAAGGAAACTATCGAGGCCGGCTGGCAGGACTTCCCTGCCTTTTACGGCGACAACTACCCTCACCTTTTTATCTATTACACGACGAACGGATACACGGAAAAAGGAGACAATCTCGGTGGCTATAACCGGGATGTCAAGGGCTGGGTGCAGTACTCCCGTACCACTTTCCCGGGCATGCGTCTGACCAGCACCAGCACCTATGACGGCACACAGGCCGAACTGCGTATTATCGTAAAGTACTATTACGGCAACTGGTGGTTATATGCGAATAATGAATGGATAGGCTATTATCCGGGTTCGCTCTTCCGGAGCGATGGTCTCCGCAGCGAGGCGAACAAGGTCTCGTGGTATGGTGAAGTCGTGGACGCCGATGATGGTTATGCTACCTACACCGATATGGGCAGCGGCTCCCATGCGGCGGCCGGATTCCGCAAGGCCGCCTACATGCGAAACCTGAAATATTTCGAGGTAAACCGCGGCCTGGCCAGGGACTATAAAGGCACTCCATTCGTCTCCGACAGCCAGTGCTACAGCCTGAGCACGTGGCACGTATCCGGCAGTTCCTGGGGCAGCTACCACTTCTGGGGCGGACCTGGCAGGATCAACCGCTATTCGACCGGCTGTGGGGGATTCACGTTCGTGCGACGGTACTGATTGACACTCGCTTCAGCGGGGGCATCCTGCGGTCATGCAGGGTGTCCCCGTCTTTGACACGCAGTTTCAGATATACAAATTCGTCCACCTGGTGCGAAATCCGCAACGAGCCCAATCAAGCTGCTTTCCCGTAGGATAAGTTGAGCATACTGCCAGGACGTTCGCGACGTTGAATCTACCCATTAGTTAAACTGGCCGAACAGCCAGCCTACCCACTACCGGGTAGCTTCCTGCCGGTAGTGGGTAGTTTGTGATCGCGCTTCCTGGCGGGTTCTCATCAGCGCAATGGCTTCAAACCGGGATAGTAAACGGAATCGTCTCCCGCATTTGCAGCGTCCTTGATGCTGAATCGCTTAATCCTGTTACCGAGGAATTTGATATTCCTGCGGGCCTCTAAATGGCGACCAATCCGACCAAGGCGGTTGGAATAGTCCCATAGGCCGCCCCGAGTCTCTCTCAGTGCGTCGCAATCGAGAGTCTTACTCATGCTCAGATCATTGATTACCAAATTATTCGCGTTACTTCCTCCTGAGTGGATCGAGACATGCCAACCATGCCTATTCCCTGATATTTACGTACCGGAATGGCACAGAGGATTCATGATGTTCACTGCACCAACAAAAAATGTCCGGCACAAGGGGGACGAATCAACCTTGACAAACACATCATGAGCACTTGCGCAGAAAGTGATCGTAGAGGATTCAGGAATTATGCCAGGGCCTGTCGCCAGACAACCGTCTTGGTTTTTTATGGACAATCGGTTGTATGCCAAATGATTAACCGGTTGATCGAGCTTAATTATTTTGAGTTTGGATTGATTTCGAACTGGATGAATTTCATTTCCCGGGGTTGCTGATTATTCACGAACCAGACACGAAGTTGTTGCTTGATCATGTTCCATTCTGCGAGGACATAGTCGTCAAGGCAGGTCTTGCTGAGACCGACCGCCACATGCAGGACGTTGATCACGCCCTTGCCGTTGTGGGCATCCTTCAAGAGGTGTTTTAAGGATTTTCGCACGGGCAATATGACACAATTCGACAGGTCAACCCGAATTTAATTGTATGCTTTGTGTCAATTTACCGGTACCGATGGAATATCATGGCCGAATGAACCGTATCTGGCATCTTCTCAGGACCACCATAGGCCGCAAGCTGATCGTGGCGTTGACGGGTATCGTATTGATCCTGTTTGTCGTCGTACATATCAGCGGCAACCTGACGATCTATATAGGCCAGTCTGCGCTCAACAATTATGCGCACTTCCTGCAGAGCAGCCCGATGCTCTGGATAATGAGGCTGGCAATACTGGCGATTGTCATTCTGCATATCGCACTGGGCGTTGCTGTGGCGCGGGAAAACCGCCTGGCGAGGCAGAAAACCCGTCATGCCGGTGAATCATGGTATTTGCGCCTCTACCAGCACCGCATGATAATCAGTGGTCTGGTGCTGCTGGTTTTCATTGCCGGTCATGTCATTCACCTGACCCTGGGTGTCGGCGTCAGCGAGGTGTTCCGGTTGAAGGATACCAGCGGATATGTGGATGTCTATTCGCGAGTCGTGACGGCTTTTCAAAACGCCTGGATCGCCTGGGCCTATATCGCAGCGATGTTGTTTCTGGCGATACACCTGAAGCACACTGTGCGCGCGGTGTTTCAGACTCTGGGTTTTTCCCGCGAAAACTATTTCGCATTCTTCGAGTTCCTGTCCTGGTTGGTAACCCTGGCGGTGGTGGGCGGATTCATTTCGATTCCGCTGTCGGTACAACTGGACTGGCTGGCGGTGCCATGATACCCGACGCACGGATACCCCGCGGCGATGTGACTGACAAGTGGGACAACTGCCTGGATGGTCTGCACCTGCTCAGCCCGGCCAACAAGCGAAAGAGAAATATCATCGTGGTAGGTACCGGCCTGGCGGGCGCCTCGGCAGCGGCCACGATGGCGGAACTCGGATATCGCGTGGAAGCATTCACTTTCCATGACTCACCTCGTCGCGCGCATTCCATCGCCGCACAGGGCGGAATCAATGCGTCAAAGAATTACCCCAACGATGGCGACAGCCACTACCGCCTGTTCATCGATACAATCAAGGGCGGGGATTTTCGTTCGCGCGAGGCCAACGTATACCGTCTTGCGCAGATTAGCGGCAACATCATCGACCAGTGCGTGGCTCAGGGCGTGCCGTTCACACGCGAGTACGGCGGTTATCTGGATAACCGTTCCTTCGGCGGCGCACTGGTCTCGCGTACCTTTTACGCCAAGGGACAGACCGGGCAGCAATTACTGCTCGGTGCCTATGCCGCGATGAACCGGCAGGTTCATCGCAGGCGGGTCAGGCTGCATACCCGCAGTGAAATGCTGGAACTGGTCCTGAAAGACGGTCGGGCGCGTGGCATCATCACGCGCAACCTGGTCAACGGCCGGATCCAGCGACATATGGCCGATGCCGTGGTGCTGGCCACGGGTGGTTACAGCAATGTTTTCCATCGTTCAACCAATGCCTTCGGTTGTAATGTGACCGCTATCTACCGTGCCTACAAGCGCGGTGCGCTGTTTGCCAACCCCTGTTTCACGCAGATCCATCCGACCTGTATCCCGGTCCTGCACGAGCACCAGTCCAAGCTGACGCTTATGTCGGAATCACTGCGCAATCACGGGCGTGTGTGGGTGCCAATACAGGCCGATGATCAACGTGAACCAGGTAACATACCGGAGGCGGAACGCGATTATTTCCTGGAGCGCAAGTACCCGGCCTATGGCAACCTGTCTCCGCGGGACATCTCGTCGCGTGCAGTCAAGGAGGTCTGCGATGAAGGGCGAGGCGTCGGCGCGATGAAACACAGTGTCTATCTGGATTTTCAACACGCCATCGAGGAGCATGGCCTGGATTTGATCGAACAACGTTATGGCAACCTGTTCGATATGTACCGGCACATCTGCAACGAAGATCCGTACCGGAGACCGATGAAGATCTATCCGGCCGCTCACTATACGATGGGCGGACTGTGGGTGGACTACCACCTGATGTCGAATATTCCCGGCCTGTTTGTCATCGGCGAGGCCAATTTTTCCGACCACGGCGCAAACCGCCTCGGTGCGAGCGCTTTGATGCAGGGCCTCGCCGACGGTTACTTTATCCTGCCGCAGACCATCGGGCATTATTTCGCCGGGAGTGATGAATCGTCACTGGCACTGGAGGACGAGGTATTCGATGCTGCCGAACAGGATGCGACACGTCGCATCAAACGTTTGCTAGCGGTCCCGGGGACACAATCGGTTGCTTCCTTGCACAGGCAACTGGGGGAAATCATGTGGCACCATTGTGGCATGTCACGCAGAGGAGAGGATCTGCGCTCAGCGATCGACCAGATTCAGCAACTCAGGGAAGAGTTCTGGCAAACGGTCAATGTCACCGGCACGTCTCAAAACCTGAACCAGGGGCTGGAACATGCAGGACGTGTGGCCGATTTCATGGGATTTGCAGAACTGATGTGCCGCGATGCGCTGGCGCGCGAGGAATCCTGCGGTGCGCATTTCCGCGAGGAATACCAGAACCAGGGCGAAGCCAGGCGTGACGATGAACGGTTCAGCCATGTCGCGGCCTGGGCGTATCGTGGTGAAGCCCTTCCCGAGCGCTTCGTGGAAGAGCTCAGGTTCGAATGTGCCAGCCTGATGGAGCGAGATTACCGATGAAGCTCGTGTTACGCATCTGGCGCCAGGCCAGCGCCGAAGTTGAAGGCCGCTTCGAAGAGTACCCGGTGTCGGACATCAGCCCCGACTATTCCTTCCTTGAAGTGCTGGACCGCGTTAACGAAGACCTGATATCGCAAAACCTGGAACCGGTTGCCTTCGAGATGGACTGCCGCGAGGGTATCTGCGGGTCGTGCTCCCTGATGATCAACGGCAAGCCGCACGGCCCACAGCTCGCCACCACTACCTGCCAGCTCTACATGCGTCATTTTCACGATGGCCAGACGATTACCGTAGAGCCCTGGCGATCAAGGGCCATGCCGGTAATCAAGGACCTGATCGTCGACCGTTCCGCGCTGGACCGCATCATGCAGACCGCCGGTTATATATCGGTACATACCGGAGAGGCGCCTGACGCCAATACCATCCCGGTATCAAAGTCTCGTGCCGACAAGGC
>JARFQV010000020.1 GCA_029287615.1 Pseudomonadota bacterium
TCGCAGTCTCGTGTATGTCTAGCTGGATGACGCGTCTTCATGTGCATTGCAGTGGTATTTCAGGAATATGCTGTTCTTCGATCAGTCTTTTGACAGTGACAGGCGGGTATTGCTGATCCGGTACGAGGAACTCGTCAGTCACCCGGTAGAAGAGTTCGAAAAGATATATAAATTTGCCGGGATCCGGTTTTCCCGGGGGGTGGTCAGAAAGGTGTCTCCCCGTTCGATTGGCAAACACCCCCGGCCGGATATCGATCCCGCAGTCCGCGATCTCTGCGATGAATTGCTGCACCGATTCCACTCACTGACAGATGCCGGGAACTGATACCAACAATCTTCGGGTAGTCCTGTATGGATGGATCGAATCAGCAAATGACGGGCCATGAGTAAAATGCAACCAAAATTGCTGGTGCTATCCAGTCTGTTTCCGCATTCCGGTGCGCCGAATGCGGGCTTGTTCATACGGGAGCGCATGTTTCGCGTTGCCGGACATCTGCCGGTGATCGTGGTTTCCCCGCGGCCATGGTTCCCGGGACAGGGCCTGGTTCGCTTGATACGCCCGCATTACCGACGGGAAGCCTCCAGGGAGGAAGTTCAGGAAGGTATAAAGGTCTTCCTGCCGCGCTTTTTTTCGATACCGTTTTTCTTCCGGCAACTGGATGGGCTGTTCATGGCTCTGGGCAGCTATCTCCTGCTGCGGCGTCTGAGGAAAGAGGGCAGATTTAACTTGCTGGATGCGCATTTCGCCTACCCGGATGGTTATGCGGCAACCTTGTTGGGGAAGTGGTTACAGGTGCCGGTTACCATAACACTGCGCGGGACCGAGGTGCCCCACAGCAAGAAACCGAAACTGCGCGCCCCGCTGTCAGGCGCCCTCAAGGGGGCGACCCGTCTTTTTTCGGTATCCGAGTCACTGCGGCAGCATGCCATCGCGCTCGGCGTCGATCCTGCCAAGATCCGTGTGGTTGGCAATGGTGTGGATACCGGCAAGTTCTATCCTGCTGACAAGGCCGAGGCAAGGCGCAGCCTGGGCATCCCTGATGATGCGAAGGTGCTGATTTCCGTGGGTGCACTGGTGGAACGCAAGGGCTTTCATCGCGTGATCGCCATCTTGCCGGAATTGCTCGGTGAATGTCCCAATCTGCATTACCTGATTGTAGGGGGCGCCAGCCCGGAAGGTGATCGGCGCAAGGAGCTTGAAGAACAGGTGAGGGCGCTTGGACTGGAAAAGCAGGTCCACTTTTTGGGCGCAATGCCAGCAAGCGAATTGAGGTGGCCTCTTTCAGCTGCAGATCTGTTCGTTCTCGCCACGAGCAATGAAGGCTGGGCCAACGTATTTCTGGAGGCAATGGCCTGTGGTCTACCTGTGATTGCCACCGATGTGGGGGGTAATGCCGAGGTTGTGTGCCGTCCGGAACTGGGTGAGATCGTTCCCTTCGGGAACCAGGATGCGCTTCGTGATGCCCTGTGCAAGGCGCTCGGGCGTACATGGGATGCAGCCCGGATCCGGGCCTATGCCGAGGAGAACGCCTGGGATACAAGAGTGGAGATATTGACGGAGGAGTTCCGGCAGATCGTATTGACCGAGCAAGCCGCTCACGGTTCGTATTCGGTGATACGAACGGAGGTGAAAGGTAAATGATCAGACCTCTACTCGCCAGGCATCTGATATATCCAGTCCACGAGCGTCTGATGAAGCGGCCAACCTTCGGGTATCTTGCCGAGCTTGAGGAAACACAATGGTTGACAAGGGACGGGATTGAGAGGCTGCAGGAGAAGAAACTCACCAGGTTACTTCAATCTGCCCATGCCCACAGCCCATGGTACCGGGACCGGATGCGTGCAGCCGCTATTGATCCGGAACAACAGGTAACACTCGAGGATCTGCGCAGACTCCCGGTGATGGATAAACAGGATGTGATTGCCCACGGTGACCAGATGGTCTGGCACGATGTTCCTGGTGGTGCCTTCAAATATAATACCGGAGGATCCAGTGGCCAGCCGCTGATATTCTATTATGGCCGTCGCCGACAGGCCTCGGATGCAGCGGGCCGGATGCGTGCGCGACGCTGGTGGGGTGTGGAACCCGGCGATCCGGAAGTCTATCTGTGGGGTGCACCCGTGGAACTGGATAAAACAGACCGGATCAAGACCATTCGTGACCGTCTGCTGAATCAACTGGTACTCAATGCCTTTGAGATGTCACCCGCCTGTATGGATGAGTATGTGCAGGCCATCCAGTCTTACCAGCCTTGCTGTATTTATGGATATGCAAGCTCGATGGCCCTGCTTGCCGCACATGTCATGGACCGCTCGATCCGGTTCAGACTGCCTCGCTTGAAAGTGGTATGTACCACAGGGGAACCGCTTTTTGAACATCAGCGGAAACTGATTGGCGAGGCCTTTCAGGCACCCGTGGCGAACGAGTATGGTAGCCGGGACATCGGTTTCACCGCTCACGAGACACCGGAAGGGCAAATGCTGCTGATGAGTGAAAGTATTATCCTGGAAGTCCTGGATCCGGATGGTCAGCCGGTTCCCACGGGGGAACAGGGAGAGGCGGTAATGACGGCACTTGAATCCCTTGCGCAGCCATTTGTTCGCTACCGTACCGGCGACGTGGTGCGGGTTGCTGATGAAGCCAGCTCCAGCGGACAGGGTTTGCATGTAATCAACGAGGTGATAGGCCGCATGACTGACTTTATCGTTCGGTCCGACGGTGCCATCATGCATGCCCTGGCGGTCATTTATGTGCTGCGTGCCGTGGAAGGTGTAGGGGAGTTCAAGATTATCCAGCACGCGGTACAGGACATTGAGGTTCTGGTTGTGCCAAATGAGCGATGGCAGGAAACCGGACGGAGCCAGGTCGAACACGGACTGCGGAAACGCCTGGGTGACAGCATCCGGATCGATTTTCGGCTGGTCGAGAAGATCCCGTCAGAGGCATCGGGCAAGCATCGCTATGTGGTCAGCCATGTGCAGCTTTCGGATCATCTCAAGATGGCCATATAATCGCCGATTAACTGAACAGGGAATAAAACTCCAAAAAATGAATATCGTAAAGCTGGCCTCCCTGCCTTTCCGCTACCGTCCCTGGCAACCCCGTCATGCGAGGCTCATTCTTGTCGACCTGCTTCGGCAGCAAGCAGATGATGTCAGGGACAATCAGGCTCATTTACAAGGTGCGATCGACTGGTTATGCCGCGCGCAGGATGTCAGGGAGGGAATGGAAGATGCGGGTGGCGTTTCAGCTGGCTGGAGTTTTGAAGATGGCTGGCTGCCCAGCTACCCCGAGACTACAGGCTATATTATCGAAACTTTCCTGTCCGCAGCGGAGATCCTGCAACGCCCGGAACTGGCTGAGCGGGCCAAACGTATGCTCGACTGGGAACTATCGATCCAGCTGCCCAGCGGTGCTTTCCCCGGGCATTTCGGTGAAGCAGGTAGTCGGCCGGTGATCTTCAATACGGGCCAGATCATGCATGGTCTGATAGCCGGCTATACCCGGTTGGGGCGTGAAAAATGTCTGGAATCTGCAGTCAGGGCCGGCCACTGGCTTCGGGAACAGCAGGACAGTGATGGTTGCTGGCGCAGATTCGAGCATAATGATACGCCGCATGTTTATAACACGCGTGCTACCTGGGCCCTGCTGGCGACAGGATTGCTGGCCAGAGACAGGGAATTGACCGATGCCGCAAGGCGCAATCTGGACTGGGCGCTTACCCGGCAGACAGCCTCCGGCTGGTATGCCAGCAATGCCTTCACACCGTCCCGTGCACCGTTCACTCATACCATCGCCTATGCAATTCGCGGTTTTCTGGAGTCAGGGCAACTGCTTGGCGAGGAACGGTATCTGAAGTCAGCCATGACTGCCGGACGGGCGCTGGCGGATGCACAGCGGAAGGATGGCTGGCTGGCCGGTACCTACCAGGATGGCTGGGTGGCAAATGCCGGTTACTGTTGCCTCACCGGTCTGGCGCAGATGAGTCTGAACTGGATTCGGCTTGCGCAGATTTCAGGAGAGGATCACTTCCGGGATCATGCGCAGTCGGGTTTGTCCTATATCAAGGCCACACAAAAGCTGGAAGATCCGGATGACGCGGTGCGTGGTGGTATTGCCGGCTCCTACCCGATCTGGGGTGACTACTCGCGCTTCGAGTATCCAAACTGGGCGGCGAAGTTTTTCTCCGACGCACTGATGATGGACATGGCTGATATTTCCATACCACCGGTATCACCAGTAGAGGATGCATAGGGATTTGGACAAACTCAGAATAGTAATCCTGTGTGGAGGTTCGCCTCGGCACCTCTATGTGGCAAACGCATTGTGCGGGGCCGCAGAGGTGCTTGCGATTGTGCAGGAAACAGGCAGTGAATGGAGTATGCGGAAGATCCTCAAAATCCTGAGGCCGGACATATTCTTTCGCAAGTCATGGCGCTGGCTCAGGGACAGGCGACGTTATTACGGCAATCCGGAAGCGAGATTCTTCTTTGGTGAAAATCAACCGGTGCTGGATCAACCGGAACGGGTCCATGAGGTCCCGCATATCAATCATCCGGATGTAGTCGATCTCGTGGATGAACTCAAGCCGGATCTGATCGCTGTATTCGGTACCTCGCTAATACGGGGCCAGTTGCTGCGGAAAGGACGTCTTGGTCTGGTGAATCTGCATGGCGGGCTGTCACCCGAGTACAGGGGAGCAGATTGCACATTCTGGGCGCTCTACAACCGGGAGCCTGAGAAGATCGGTTGTACACTGCATTTCATCGATGAGGGGATTGATACCGGCCGATTGATCGCGCATATAAGCCCTGAGGTACGCCCTGGCGATGATGAGTTGACCTTGTTCTGGCGTAGTGTAAGGGATAGTGCACAGGTATATGCAGAGCTGATGACCCGCCTCGCTC
>JARFQV010000043.1 GCA_029287615.1 Pseudomonadota bacterium
TTCACAAGATATTTTCCGAGGAAGCGGAATACGGGCTGTATTTCCGACTGAGGAAAATGGCTTGTGGATTCAAAGATCAAGTGAGGGCTCGTCATCGTGGTGAGAAATCCGGGCTAGCCCGCAAGCGGCAGTAACACTTTCACACCCAGTTTCAAGTGAGGTATCAAACATGCAAACACCGCTACAGATAACCTTTCGCGACATGGAGTCATCCGCATCCGTCGAGGCGGATATTCGCGAGAAAGCCGGCAAGCTTGAACAGTTCTACGATCAGATCATCAGTTGCCGCGTAACGATAGAGGCTCCCCATGGCCATCACCACCAGGGCAAACTGTATCAGGTAGGCATAGACCTGGGGGTCCCTGGCGAGGTGCTGGTTGTATCACACGAACACCATCACTACGATCATGCACATGAAGATGCCTATGTGGCCGTTCGGGATGCCTTTGATGCCATGAAGCGCCAGCTGGAGGACTACGTACGCATGCGGCGTGGCAAGGTAAAAAGACACGAACGACCGGACGCTGGTACCTAGTCCGGCTATACAGGCGGTCCCGTCCTGCCTTCAGGTTTCACCTGGCAGGTTCGGCGGGATCTCCACGGGCTGTCCCGGCGGAACCTCCTGCGGCGGTACGGGTGTCGTTTCAGGTGGCCCCGGAGTGACTTCCGGCGGCACATCCGGCTGTGGTGTCTCTGGCGGATTGTCCGGCGGTATTTCCGGATCACCGGCAAATAATGGCTTGCAGTTGCAAACAGACATGACTCGACTCTCCCCGATCAGGCCATCGGAAGGCGCAGCGGACTGCGGCCTGTGCACGGTTCATCTTATCACAGTGTAATTCCGCCAGTCCGGGTACCGGAAACTTCGTTGCCTTGCGGCAGATCCAGCGCCTGGCGAATACGCCGGATAATCGCATCGACGCTACTGGCACCGGGGATGCCGCTACCTGCGGTAAGGCGACGACCGTCACGGGTATGCACCTGAATCCGGTAATAGGCATGCGTCCGTTTACCCTGCCTGGATTGCATACCGATGGATTTTTCAATACCGGTTATCTCCTCGGCGGCAACGTGGCGTGCGAAACGCAGTCCGAATACACCACGTACCGCGCTAAGTCCCTGCCTGCCGGCTGTGACACGCAACGCATTACCCGGCAGATACAGTCCCCAGACGAAAATCAGTATCCCGACAAGGGTAAACAGGCCTATGAACAGGCTTGACATCGCGCCCTCACCACCCGCTTCCCTGAACAACCAGGCAAAACCGACAAAAGCTCCACCGGTCAGGAGGGTACCGAACGCCATGCCCAGGTGCCGCAGGTACGGGTAGTAGAGTTCAAGGCCGGCTCCGGTCTCACGGATCCGGACCACTTCATCCAGCAACTCCGTTGAACCGGCTTCGAGGCTACGGGGCTCGATCTGCTGTCGTGCCCTTTGCGGTCCGGCATTTTCCAGCACCGGTACCTCCCAGGTGCGGTCGAAATCGGTACCGGGGAGATTCGCGGCGATCTGTACAGTCCATTCATACCAGCTGTCATCCCCCTCACTGCTACCGGGCAGATCCCCTGGAGGCTGGAACTGGAAAAGCAGCCGCGTACCACGCAGTCCGGGTTGAACTTCCGCAAGTTGCTGATCCTGCCATTGGGTGTCACGCACCGTTTCACTACCCTTGCTGGTACGACGTCGATAGACATGGCTGCAGGTGAGCGTGACGCGGAAGCGATACCGCGGATTATAGGCAAGCACCAGTTCCACCATCCCGCCGACATCCCCTCCAATCGCCCCGGGAAACGGATCCATCTGCAGCCGGGTGGTGCCGAATCGCCGCCAGTTGAGCGTCCGCCGGACGGCCCACACCAGCAGACCAACCCCAACCAGGGGAAAGATGATTCCGACCCAGGCCAGCTGATTTCCCTTGTCCAGCTCCGCCGGAAGAATGAAAGGGATCGGCGAGGAAATCGCATTCCAGAAGACCGCAAAACCCCAGGCAAATAACAGGGTGGAGCGGGCATTGGAACGTATATTGTTGTCCGCCCACTCTGTCTTGCCCTGCCATCCCGGATGTCCGGCCGGCACTGGCCCGGGGGTGCGGTTCAGATACCACAGCATACCGGCGCCGAAGCCGCCAAATACGATAACGAAGATCATCTTGAAACCCAGTAGTCCCCAGCGCAATTCCCGGTCATAAACAGATTCAGTGGGATTTTCCGGGTTTACCCATACATGGATCCGGTCATCGCTCCCGAGCCTTTGCCAGGTATCGCTATGCCAGTCCCCGATATTATCACTGCCACCATCGGCGATACCGACACGACTACCGCTGTAGTGTTGTCCCTTGTAGTCGTATCGGAAACGGGCAATTACCTGATAGGTGGTACTGTCATCGGAATGGTTCGTCTTCAGTTCAAGCGCCTCGACTTCGGCCGGGACCTGAGACCACTCCTGCATGCGCAGGGCATCCCAGATATTCGGGATGACACCAAGCACCAGAAATCCCGCACCGACGGAAAAAAACAACAGGCCGAACAGCATACCGGCCCACCTGGCCGCCGGTTTTCTCCCCTGTTTCATCCCCTTTATGTGCATCATGCCGTATCCCCGTCCCGACCCGCCTGCATGCGGGCGGATCACAAATACCGATTCTGCCCACAAAACGGCCCGCCCGGTTACATCTTTAGCATTCCCGTGGATACCGTCTATTCACAGTCCCGCGCACTCTCATTCCATGAAAGTATCACAACGTGCATTGTGATATTTCTGTGATACCTGCCTGCTATCATCCCTGTACCTGGTCACCGGTACATTCCGTAGCCACAGAAAGACCAACAAGGTACGCTGTTTCCTGTTATGCCAAAAAATATTCTTGTTATCGAAGATAATACAGATATCGCCAATCTGGTGATGATTCACCTGCGTGACAGAAACATGCAGGTAGACCATGCCGCGGATGGTGAAACCGGTCTGAATTTGGCCCTGGGCAAGCAGTACCATATGGTGATACTGGATCTGATGCTGCCGGGGATGAACGGCATGGACGTTTGCCGGCTCATGCGCAGTAAGAAGATCTATACCCCCGTACTGATGCTGACGGCAAAGTCTACTGAACTGGACCGGGTTCTGGGCCTGGAAGTCGGTGCAGATGATTACCTGACCAAACCCTTCAGCGTCCCCGAACTGGTCGCACGGGTGAACGCGATCCTGCGCAGATCCGAGCAATACCAGACCAAACCGGAAAAGGAGGAAAAGGAACGGTTGCAATTCGGCAGCCTGCGCGTGGATTCAGTCAAGCGGCAGGTACTGCTGGATGGAAACAACATCGAACTCACCGCCAGGGAATTCGACCTTTTGTGGCATTTCGCCTGCAATCCGAATCGGGTATACACCCGGACCCAGCTCCTGGATAAGGTGTGGGGCTACGGGCATGCGGGTTATGAACACACTGTGAATTCGCATATCAACCGTCTGCGCGCGAAAATCGAGATCAATCCGGCAAAACCCAGATATGTAATCACCGTGTGGGGCGTTGGCTACAAATTTGCAGCGGATGCATCGCAAGAGGGTGCCAGTTGATCTTTCGGACTCTCTACAGCCGGCTGGCACTAACCCTGTTTGTCCTGTTATGCCTGGTCGGTGTAATACTGATACAGTTGATCGGGCATTCCAGCACCCTCTATCAACAGGAGGTATCGCAGAAACTGAACAGCAAACTGGCTGAACATATCGCCGCCGGACATACACTGGTACAGGATCGAAAGATCAACCGCCAGGCGCTGGACCAGCTGTTTCACCAGCTGATGGTAATCAATCCAAGCATCGAACTGTATCTTCTCGACAGCCAGGGCCTGGTGCTGGCCTTTTCCGCACCGGAAGGCAAGGTAAAAAGAACACAGATTGATCTGGAACCGGTCAGGAAGTTTCTCGACAATGACCCCAGGTACCCGATCAAAGGAGATGATCCGCGCAACCCGGAAGGACAGAAGGTGTTTTCGGCAGCAAGGCTTCTCAACCAGGATGGTCTGCAAGGCTATCTGTACATCGTGCTTGGCGGTGAACAGTACGATGAGGTACTACAGATGCTGGGGGACAGCTACATCCTGGATTCGGCACTGACGGTATTAGTGGTCGCACTCTTGGCAGCCCTGCTGGGCGGTCTGGTTATATTCGCATTGCAAACTCGCCGACTGCGGATGCTGGGCAATGTAATGCGTGGATATAGCGGGACAAGCCGGGAGGGAGACATGGTACTGCGCTATCCGGAAAACACGGCTGCAACTGACGAGATTGATGTACTGGGGCGGCAATTCAATGCAATGGCAGACAAGATTACTGCACAGATCAGTGAACTCCGGTCATTGGATGGCATGCGGCGTGAAATGGTTGCAAATGTCTCGCATGACCTGCGTACCCCCTTGACGACCATGCGTGGCTACCTGGAAACACTGCTGATAAAGAATGGGGAACTGTCCCCGGTACAGCAGAAACAGTATCTGGAGACCGCGTTACGTCACAGTCAGCGACTCGGAAAACTGGTGGACGAATTGTTCGAACTTGCGCGACTGGAATCCTGTGAATCGGTAGTCTATTCAGAGCCTTTCTCAATGGGCGAACTGGTCCAGGATATCACCCAGTCATACCTGTTGCGTGCGGAGCAAGAATCGATCCGGCTTGAGTCCAGCCTGAACCCGGATGCCCCTTTGGTCTATGGCGATATCGCGATGATGCAGCGGGTGCTTGAAAACCTGATCGAGAACGGGCTGCGCCACACACCGGAAGGCGGACGTATCGGTATTCGCGTTGATGTTGATTCCGGCAATGTTGTGGTTCAGGTAACCGATACCGGTTGTGGAATACCAGCCGAGGATGTACCGCAAATCTTTGAGCGAAACTACCGCAAGGACAAGAATGGTTCTGGCAGCGGCACAGGCCTTGGACTTGCTATTGTAAGACGGATTCTTGAATTACATGGCAGCGTGATCCGGGTTCACAGTGAACCTGAGCTTGGTACGACGTTTTCGTTTCATATTGCAGCGAGACCCGTCGCATGAACATGCAACCTGCGCCAGGGAATGGTTGTTACCAATTTGTGATATTTTCGGGACGATGATGTGAATCTTACCTGCAATACTGAACTCCCTCAATCACTGAACAAGAGAGTATTGCAATGAAAACACTGAAGATGCTGAGTACGTTGATCCTGATTGGCTCCCTCACGGGAATGAGCGGTATCGGTTATGCAAAAGAACGCACTACCGGACGTGGAACCGGTCCGGTGATCTTCGTGACCTCACAGGGCCTGTATTACGACTCGATCGTTGTAGCCGATCCCTTGCCGCAAAAGGGTAGATTCCAGCAACTGGTGCCGGATATGAACGGACTGCAGACAGAATTCGGACCAGGCGAGCCAGGCCATCTCGGTGGCCGCTGGTGGGTGGATTTGAATGAAAACGGCGAAATGGACGGGGAAGACCATTTCTTCCTGTGTCCGCTGCTGGGACCGGGGCGTGAGCACATGTAGACCGGATCGTCGCATCAACCCTGCTGGAGCACCCGGACGGACATCAAGATTTGGTGGTTGGTGATCCCCGGGTTCAGGCCAGACCGCACAAGAGCCGCATTACGCGGCTCTTTTTTAACGCCTGAGAGTGCGGAAAAGGAACCATCCAGCATCACCCTCTGCCATCAATCGGTAGATGGTGCCCGAACCCATCAAGGTTGAACTGCGCGGCAGGACATGATCCCGCATCGGTTTCACAATTGACCATTCTGTCGAATCAGTGCACAGACCCTGTCATCAGCCGGTATCGATCGTCTGTTCACCAGTGACTGCGCACAGGTCTTTACGATGTGACGGGTACAGTCTCCGGTTTCCTGCCCTCCCTGCGCCCGCCAATCCGGAATACAATCGCGTAGAGCGTGGGAACGAATATCATGGTCATCAGCGTACCGAAGAGAAGGCCGCCCGAGATGGCTACTGCTAGTCCTGACCAGAGCACGTCCTGGATCAGCGGCAGCACGCCGAGAAAGGTGGTGGCCGAAGTCAGCAGCACCGGGCGCAAGCGAGACAGGGCACCCTTGACCACCGCATCGTACGGGTCCATTCCCTGTTTCTTGTTGCCCCGGATCTCGTCGAGCAATACGATCACATTCTTGATCATCATACCGGTCAGACTGAGCACACCCAGCAGGGCAATAAACCCAAACGGGAACCCGGTAACCAGGAGTCCCACCGTGACGCCGATTATAGCCAGTGGGATGGTCAGCATGATAATCAACGGCTCGCGAAAGGAATTGAACAGCGCCACCATGATGAACAGCATGATGATAATGGCGGGTATGATTCCGGGCTTGAGCTGCTCATTGGAAAGAATCTCGTCCTCGGTCACGCCACCCCACTCCATGGTGTAGCCCGGCGGCAGTTTCATGGCCCAGACGTCGTCGGCCACCTGCTCGCGCAACGTTGGCAAGGTAACGCTCACCAGGGGATTCGCCTGCAGCTTGATGGTGCGTTTGCGGTCGCGCCGCCAGATCATGTCATCGACCCACTCCGTACGCACGCCGTCGGTGACCTGGCTCAAGGGTACGGATTCAGTACCGAGCGCGGAGTTGACCTGTAAATCAGGGAGTCCATCCACGGCCTGACGCTCGTCCTCCGAGAACCGCAGTACGATGGGGATGAGGTCCTCGCCTTCGCGGTACAGACCGACGTCTCGCCCGTCATAGGCGCGTTTGGTGGTTCGGGCGATGTCATCGCGGGTGATGTTCGACCACCGGGATCGCTCGCGATTGTATTCCGGCACCAGACGCGGCACCCGCTGCTGCCAGTCGGAGCGCACGACGGCCGTATCCGGGCTGGTTTCGACGATCTCACCGCCATTCGCGGCCACGGCACGCAGTACTTCGGGGTCGGCCACTGCCGGTCCGCTGATCCGTACCTCGAACTGCCAGGTCTTGCTGACTCCGACCACATAGGGCTTGATGGGAACCACCGCATTGGGATAGCGCTCCTTGGCCCACTCGTCGAGTTCATCCACCAGATCCGTCACATCCCGGTAGTCATGTACATTGACGATGAGCTGCGCATAATTGGGCATCTGGTCCTCCGGCTGCACCGGCAGGTAGAAACGCGGCGGACCGGAGCCGATGAAGGTCGATACCTTCTCGACCCGTTCGTCCTCCGTGAGCTTCTTCTCGAAGTCCCGGATCTCCGCGGACACCTCCTCGATACGTGTCCCGTAGGGTGCGTAGAAGTCGACCATGAACTTCGGCATGGATGAATAGGGGAAAAAGACCTGTTCAACAAGACCGAAACCCACGATGGAAAGAATCAGGAACCCATAAGCCGCGCCCAGGGTGAGCCAGCGGAAGCGGATCGCCCTTCCCAGCAGGCCCCGAAAGCGCTGATAGAACCTGCCTGCGTAGGGATCACCGCCTGATCCGGGTTCCGGCAACATGGCCACGCACTGGAGCGGTGTCACGGTCAGTGCCAACAGCCAGCTGGCCAGCAGGGAGGCGCCGGCGACATAGAACAGATGCTGACAGTACTCCCCGGTATCGCCGGGGGACATGGCGATGGGAAAAAAAGCCATCACGGCGATGATGGTGGCTCCCACCAGCGGTATCTGGTGTTTGGCTACCGTTTCCCTGGCCGCCTTGATGCGATCCATCCCCTGCTGGATCTTTACCGTCATCTCATCGGCGACCACAATGGCGTTATCCACCATCATGCCGAGCGCGATGATCAATGCCCCGAGAGAGATGCGATGCAGCTCGATGCCCCACAGCGCCATGATAATGAAGGTGGCCAGGACCGTAAGAACAAGATTGGTGCCGATGATCACCCCCATACGCCAGCCCATGGGAATGGTGACCACGACGAGCACGATGGCGAGGGCCTCGAGGAAGTTGATCAGGAAGGCCACCACCGCCTCGTCGACCACATCGGATTGCCAGTGAATACGGTGAACCTCGATACCCACCGGCAGGACATCATAGAAAAGATCATTGAGCCGCGCATCGACCCGCCCGCCCACTTCGACAATGTTATCCGTAAGCACCGGCGCCAGGGCAAGCCCGATGGCCTGCTCTCCGTTCAGCCGCATCACCTGGGTGGCTGGCTCGCGCAGCCCGCGGCTGATGGCGCCGATATCCCGGATCCGGATCAGCTCGGAGCCGGCACCCTGATTGCGCCCCGCGTCCCGCTGCTGGGCCACATCGAGAAGGGTAGGCCGCAGCGTCAGATTACCGATGTCCCGCGGTGACTGGAACTCGCCGGTCGGCTGAATGCGCAGGCGGTGGTCCAGTACGTTGACGGAGCCGGCGTCCACCACCATGTTCTGGTTGTGCAGGGTCTGGGTAATGCTGTCCTCGCTGATACCCAGGTTGGCCAGCTGGGTCTGGGAGGTATCCAGATAGATCACCTTCTCCCGCAGTCCCCAGAAATCCACCCGGGATACGCCCTCGACTGTACTCAGTTCCTTGCGCAGGTCCTTCGCATAGCGCTCCAGTTGATCGTAGCTGTAGCCGTCCCCGGTAATGGCGAGCAGCAGACCGAATACCTGCCCGTAGTCGTCGGCGACCTCGGGCTTGCCCGCGCCCGGCGGCAGGGAGGCTTCCATTTTCTGCACCTTGCGGCGCATTTCATCGAAGATCTGCGGCAGCTTGTCCGACCAGTACTGGGGCAGCATCTCGACCCGGATCATGGAGAAACCTGGCCGCGACATCGACTCCACGTAACGGACCTCCTTCATTTCCATGAGACCCTGTTCGATGCGGTCCGTGACCTCCAGCTCGACTTCCTCGGCCGTGGCGCCGGGATAGCTGGTGGTGATCACCGCTGTCTTTACGGTGAAAGCAGGGTCCTCGAGCTGGGGCAGATCGAAAAAACTGGCGATACCGCCGATGAAGATGATAAAGACGGCGAACCAGGTAACGGTCCTGTTCTCGATCGCGATTGCGGCCAGATTCATGACCTACTCCACACGCTGCTGACTGATGCGGACCTTCTGTCCCTCGACCAGCGAGTAGACGCCCGCGGTGACGATCCACTCACCGGACTCGATCCCCTCCCGGAGCCGCATACCCCGTGCGGTAATGACATCGGGTACCACCTCCCGCCGTTTTACGGTCATGCCCTTTTCATCGACGATCCATACGAAGGTGGGCCGCTCGTCTGGTGCCGGTGATGCGCCCACCTGGCCCTGCAAGGCCTCCTGGCTGCCACCTTCCTCGGTGAATACCGCAGACAGGGGGACGATGACACCGGAGGGATCCCCCTCGAACTCGCCGGTGGCGCGTCCTGCCATACCGGGCAGAATGACATAACCCGCAGGTTGATCCATGATCAGTGTAACCGGATAGGTACGGGTGGTTTCGCTCGCCTCGGTACCGATCTCCTTGATCTGCGCCGGCACCTCCAGCCCTTCAAAGGCATCGATCCTTACCCGTATGTTGGTGACTTCCGGAATGAAACTGATATCCCGTTCCGGAATATTGACCTCGAACTCGATTTTCGAGGTATCCACGAGCCGCACGATGGGTTCATTGGCACGCACATCCTCGAAGGCCTCCACGTATCTGGCGACCACGGTCGAGTCGAAGGGTGCGCGCAGAGTGGTACGCTCCAGGCGGTTGCGGGCATCACCGACCGCCGCCTCCAGGGACTTGATGTTGGCCTGGACACGGTCGCGCTCCTCGATCGCCCGATCGATAGCGGTCCTGCTGACGGCGCCGGGGTCTTCCTTCTGGATACTACGCACCCGGTTCAGGTCCGCCTGGGCGGCTGTGAGGGCTGCCTTGGCCTCATCCAGATTACCCTCCACGCTCTGCAACTCCACCTCGTAATCAGTGGGGTCTATCTGAGCCACCAGATCTGCCGCCTTGAGAACATCGCCCACATTGACTGGCCGGGCAATCATGCGTCCGTCGACCCGAAAGGACAGATTCAGTTCCCGCGTGGCCTTGGCCCGGCCCGGTGTCCAGCGATCCACCAGACTGGTCGGATCACCGGTCTTCACAGCCAGAACCAGGCGGGGGCGTTCGGGGATGGCCTGATCCTCTGTACAGGCAACCAGAAGCAGGGGAAGCAGAAAAACAACGACGAAAAGAGTATGGAACAGGCGCATTGACTTGTCTCGCATGATCAGAAGTACCGGTTTTTTAATCCCAGATTACCTGACTTCGTGTCTGGCTGGTCTATATTGTCCGTATTATGCAGAACATGGCTGAAACAGACCGCAAGACGGGAAATGCAATTTCGTTCCGCAACAGCTTGCGCCCTGTCAGGAAGCCCGTCAAGGGCAGGGTGTGTATGACTGGAACGGGATATTATGGCTGCCCCAGGAGTTGCAGGTTGACCCCCCGAGACCTCGGCCCATCCAGTTCCAGGAACAGCACGGACTCCCAGGTGCCGAGCTGTAGTTCACCGGCCACCACCGGGATCACCTCGCTGTGACTCAGCAGCATGGCGACCAGGTGGGAGTGCGCATTCCTGGGCTCGTCCGGTGGGCAGTCACGCAAATGGATATCATTATGCAGCCAAGGCCGCTCCGCAGGCACGAGTCCGGAAAAAAAACGCCGGATATCCTCGACCAGCCGCTCTTCGAACTCGTTCACCGCCAGCGCGGTCGTGGTGTGCCTGGAAGTAATGACGGCCAGACCATCCCCGATCCGGTCCTGCTGCACGAACCCGCGAATCTCCGGTGTAATGTCATAGACGGCGATACCCGCGTCGGTGCTGACCTCGATGGTATGACTGGCGATTCTCAATGCAGATACTCCTTACCAAACGGTGAACACGAGCGGTCGATATTTGATTCGACCCCGTCATTCGCAACACAGATACAAAATCCACGAAAGCAGCCAGACATGCGTCTTTCACGGACTCCAGCGCCACAAACAGGCAATCTAACAGCGGGTGGCAGCGGACAGGAACCAATCGGATATCGTAGCCCCCTCTCCCGCCAGGGATCAGCATTATTTCCCTTTTTCAAACATACCGCTAGACTGACCGTCATGAGAAGCCTCAAAGTCACGCTACTTCCCTTGTTAGCAGGATTCCTGGCGCTGACCCTCCCGGTATTCTTTCGGTTATTTTCCCCGCCTCCTTCGGGATGCTGGTCCTGCTGATCTTTA
>JARFQV010000095.1 GCA_029287615.1 Pseudomonadota bacterium
CTCCTCCTCCGGGCAAATCTCGACACGCCCGTCATGGAAACTGAAATTGAAGTCCTTTCGACCTAGGTTGAAAATCGGCTGGGCATTTCGCGGCACCCGCTCATGAATGGCATCCTCACCACTGCCGGTGTCACGGGCAACACCCAGTCCACGACCACCCTCACCCACCGGCAGCGGCAACCAGTCGCCGGTGTCCGCCAGGACATGGTGACAGGTACTGCAGGAAATATTCAGGTTGCCACTCAGAATCTTGTCAAAAAACAGGTTCCTCCCCAGTTCAACCAGCTCGGGGGCCGGATTGCCATCGTAATAAAAATCATCGTCCGTCACCGGCGGCGGCAAGCTACCACCCGTAGCACCTGCACTGGCATGTCCACAGATTGCTGATATTAGGGTAAACAGGAACGACATTCGCGAAAGCATCTGACCTCTCCTTGAAAATATATATTACCCTCAAATACAGGGTGTTAGTTACATTCCGTAATAGCCTTACTGGAACCCTGTTTATTTTTGTTCAAGTGTAGTCAATAAGTAATGTCTTCTTATTGAGTTGTATCAGCATACCGGCAATTAATTGTCACACACCTCGATACAGACTATTTGCAACCAGCAACCTGAAAATTGTAATCTACTACTGACGAATAAAAATTAAACACTGTTTAGACTTGTCTAGATTCAAAGTGGCACACCTCTTATAAAAAGTAACAGTTACACCGTTTTGAACTGACATGCATAAATTCGGGAGTACGCAGATGAAAAAGCACAACATTATATTCTCTCTGGCCGTAATCGGACTGGCCTTTCTCAACTTTGGTTGCACCGCACTGAGTCCATTCCCAACGGCTGCACGCCCCGGGGAAACTGTAGCCCTAGCAGTCGGCTCGGCCGATAATCTGAGCAAAGACAACATTAACTCTGTTACATTCGAGTCAACGAATCCATGCTGCACGGCACCGCTGGATATCACCAGTAATGTTGATGCGGTTTTCAAACTCTATGCCGATAAAACATCCGATGTTTACGAAGCACCCGGCCCAGGTACGAATCAAATCATTCGTACCTCGCTGCATGAACCATGGGTGTCGATCATTGCGATCGATTTACCGGAGGAATACTCACCCGGCATTCCTTTACCGACTGGTCCAGCAAAAATCACAATCAATACAACAAACGATGTGACCTACCCCACGATTGGTTACCACATAAATGAACGAGTCGGGGATTTGGCCATTGGCATTGAAATCTTCCCCGAGGCAGCCCCGAATGACGTTCAGGCGAGCACATTCGAGTACGAATTTGGCAGATTTGGAACAACCCAACCGGGTGATCTTTCTCTGCTTGAATCACGACCGCATGCATTGATCCGCTCAGAATACACTGAAGATCCTTTCACCCTTTCAAACTATGCAGCGATTCAGATGAAGGTGGATTTCACCGGCGTTACAGACACACCAATTACAGACGACAGCATCCGGGTAGTGGTGGACGATATGGATGCCTACAGCACATCAAATCGCCACATCCTTACGAGCGTGAAAGATGAAATCCTGACAGTAATCATGATCAGCCTGTCGGAAAACCTCAAACCCTATGAAATGCGCTTTTCAGCGGTACTTGAGGGCACCAACGTGTTCACTGGCACACCGACCATCACCAGCACAGAATACTATGATATAAACGGTGTTAACGTTTCCGATTCAACCCTCTTCACTGCAGAAATCCGGTAAACAGTCACTTCACTCGCCACGTCACATCTCTGTGACGTGGCCATACACAACAAGACATGCAGACATGGGTCCTATTATAGTCAAATTGGAGAGGAACCCTCCCATCTGACAGCCCTATCTAATCCAACGCGCACATCAAACCCTGCGGTGAAAGCTTTCAGATCAGCTTGCTTTTCTCGAGCCTGCAATAGAGGGTTTCGTAAGAAGCATACTGGCTGAGACCGAATACCGGGTTTGCCCGCATATCACCCAGATCATTGCCCTTGCAGCATTTTATTAGAATCGGCTCGAGTCCTTTATCGGACAGACACTGGTTTATCACTCCCAGTACGTCGAGGCGATTTCGGAACTCATCGTTAGTATCGCCGGATCCAATTGTCATTATAAAATCAGCCGAACCCCCGATCACATTACCGATACGACTCAGAAAGAAATCAATATCCATAAAGGCACGGGGCTCAATACGATACGCCACGACTATGGTCCTTGGAGCCACTTCCTGACGCTCGACCTGCCCTGCAAGCCAACCCAGCCCTTCATTAAGATCCGTCACTATGCCTTTCACATTGCCCTGACTCACTGCGTTCAAGCTGTCATACACCTGCTTGGCTGATGGGTCATTATCCATGAGGATGATATCTGATGGATTGCCAGGCTTCGCAACAAAACGCAAGGGAGGCAGCACCCCAGATGTGGCAACTGGTCCTGCTGGGGCAATCGATGGCTCCAGATGCATTGCGCGGCAATCCCTATTCCCGAAAGATGCACCCAGGGAAAGCTGATGGCAAGATGAAATATCAGCTTCTAACAGACCAAGAAGCTTGAGTGCCTGCACGACACGTACCGTATCACCATTATTCAGCCGCTCTGCCATACCTCTGCCAAGAGCAACCCTGTCGATACCAGCATTGGAAAGCGCCATATCGAGATATTCACTGGCGCGCGCGATCTGAAGTCCATTTACAGGTATGGTCCAGCCGGAAAATATTTCACAACAGGCAGCAACATTCGCGCAGTAGAAAAGCTGCTCTGCATCTTTGGTGCAGTTTGCTGCATCGATGACTTGCTCTTCCCGTAGTCGTTCGACGGCATCTTTGGCCAGGAAGCCCTGCCTTCCCTCAGCAAGTGTGGCGTTATATGCCAGGAATCGCGGCAATACCCCCTGGAAACCAGCAAACTGAGTGACCTCGATTAGCTTGCCAAGCTCATACAGGAATCCCTGCCTCGCAACATCGTACATGTCCTGATCTGTGAATCGGGGTTTCTGAGTCACTCAGTGGCACCAAAAAGGTTTCTCAACCCGAAGCAGGTATTAATCTCAGAGCTCACAAACAGATATTAGTCCTTGAGCGCATCAGTCAATGGCTGGAGGTATTTCTCATAGTTTTTCCAGCGACCAACCGATCGCGTATAAACAGGTTCCTTGACCTGATCATAACTCGCGGTGTGCACGATGCGATCCAACTCATAGAACTTCAGGCAACGATCATCCCACTCCAGACCGCAGTACTCAACCAAACTCCGGGACACTTCTTCGGTATTATTGACAAGCTCCTCGTATTTCACTTCCAGCATGTGTATGCCTGCGTCGTCACGGTAATGTTTCATCAGTCGCTGGTATTCACGATAATGCCTGCCAAGGTTACCCAGGTCATACGCGTATTCATGATATCCGGTGAACTGCTGCAGGTAACAGGAGAGGCAGGTATCTATGGGGTCTCGCACACAATGTATAATACGACTGTCAGGAAACAGCATCCGTATAAGCACCAGATGCTGGAAGTTCTCAGGCATCTTGTCCGTCATGACCCGGGTGCCCTCGGGCAGTTTCTCAGTAAACCGCGTATAGCTCGCCAATATCTGCTCGATTGTATCCGGCGAAACGGCTGCCAGGCACTCGGGATATTCAGCCACATTGCCAAGCCAGCCAGGCAGACTACTGACGATGGAGGATATCGCGTGCCGTTCACCACCGCCATAGGCCAGGGGATGAGTGGCGATTATCTGCTCCACCAAGCTGGTGCCTGACCTGGGCATGCCAACGATAAATACGGGGCGCACGCTTTCATTTTGTGTGACCGGGATCAATGGCTCTTCGGACAGACTTAAAATGACCGGATCCAGTATTCGGTCAATATAGTCGACGTACTGCGCATGATCATACTGGCAGGGCTTCAGTTCGTTTGCCTCCCTTGCGAAGGCAAAGGCCTCGTCATAATAGCCGAGCCGGTCCTTTAGCTTCACGAGGTTAAACAACAACCCACGCCTCAGTTCCGGGTTGAGCTCCGGTTTTGCAAGTAGAATGTTCACCAAAATTTCAGCCTGGTCACATTCATCATAACGATGACACAGGCGCATAAAAGTAGTGACAATGCTGCCGGGGATCTTTTGCTCGTTGATGTATGGAAGAATCATCTCGTGCGCGGCATCATAATTCCCCATGCGCTCCAGCAGGCTGGCATGGGTGCCAATTAGCTTCACCTCCCCCGGTTCTTCGCTTTTGAGAGCCTTCACTCCATCAAGTGCTTCGTCGAACCTGCCGAAATCAGCCAGCGACAAAACACGATAATAACGGATATCAAAATTATCCGGGTACATTTTCAGCGCCTCGTCGCAGAGCCCGATTGCCTGGTAGTGCATTCCGTAAACATGATAGAGACTGACCAGAGCGGCGATTACATCCAGGGGCTGCGTAACCATGGTCTGCGCCTGCTCCAGGCACTGCATGGCGCCGTGATAGTCGCCGCGCATGTCAAGCAGCTCCGCCAGATGCAGGTAACCCTGCTGGTGACCGGTGTCACGCTGGATAACGTCTTCGAAAATGGCAGCGGCTTCGTCAAGACGATCCATCTTCATACAGCAGAGCCCCAAGGCATCCAGAGCCTCGATCTCATTCGGTGCGCCTTTCAGCACGTGGCGCAGTTCGTCTTCGGCATCCCCGAAGCGCTCTTGTGCCATTAACGACCTCGCCAGCCCCATACGGGCGGGCACATTGTCCGGCTGTATCTGCAGCACCTGCCGATAACTGTTTTCAGTCTCTGGATCATCCTGCCTGTACTGGGCATTGGCCAGGTTAACAAGTGCGTCAATATTGTCCGGGGCGAGTCTCAAGGCTTTTCGTGCCCATTGCTCTGCATCCTCGTAGCGCTCGAGTTGTCCGGCGATTCCAGCCAGGAACAGCCATGCCTCCGTGTATTCATCATCGATTTCGACGGCCTTCAGCGCGCTCTGCAGCGCTTTTTCCGGCTGCGTCAGTTTCAGCAGCAAATGTGCGCGTGTCAGGTAGGCCTCGACATACGCCCCATCCAGTTCAATTGCCCGATTGGCGCAGCTGAGCGCCTCATCAAGCCGGCCTGTCTCACCATGGACCGCTGCCAGCATAAGCCAGTTTTCCTCGTTCTGTTTGTCAAGGCCGCATAAGCGCTCAAGGAGCGACCGCGCCTCTTCCAGGTGCCCGCTCCCCAAGCATGCCTGTGCCTTGCTTGCCAAATTAACAACGTTGTTTTCACTCATAATTTATCTAACCGCATGGCGGCCTCTATGTCTCTATATAGTGAGGTATTCCCTTGTATGGGATTAGTTATATGGGAAGAAAGATACAGAATCCAAATAATGAATCGTAACACACTGTTATATAT
>JARFQV010000107.1 GCA_029287615.1 Pseudomonadota bacterium
GCCTCGGATTCAATGACTTTGCCGGATCAGGCGTGGTGCACCTGTGTGGTGCGACGGCGGCCTTCGCGGGTGTCCTGTTGCTCGGGGCTCGCAAGGGCAAATACCTGAAGGATGGCTCGATTAATGCGATCCCCGGCGCCAATATGCCGCTGGCAAAGTTGGGTACCTTCATCCTCTGGCTGGGATGGTTCGGTTTTAACGGCGGCTCCGAGCTGAAGATCTCAAATGTGGGCGAGGCCAATGCCGTTGCGCTGGTCTTCGTCAACACCAACATGGCCGCGGCAGGCGGGGTAGTGGCAGCCATGCTCACGGCACGCCTGATGTTCGGCAAGACCGATCTCACCATGGCGCTGAACGGGGCCCTGGCCGGGCTGGTTGCCATCACGGCCGAACCGCTGACACCGACGCCCCTGCTGGCCACGATTATCGGTGCCATCGGTGGTGTGATCGTGGTGTTCTCGATCGTCGGTCTGGACAAGATGAGAATCGACGATCCGGTCGGTGCCATCTCTGTGCACGGTGTTGTGGGCATGTGGGGACTCATCGCAGTCGTGCTCTCGAACCCGGATGCAACCTTGACGGCACAGTTGACCGGACTGGGTACGATCTTTGCCTGGACCTTCGTTGCCAGCTTCATTGTGTGGATGATCCTGAAACTCGTGATAGGCCTGCGTGTCAGCGAAGAAGAGGAATACGAAGGTGTGGACCTCGCGGAGTGTGGACTCGAGGCGTATCCGGAATTTACCGGTACCAGCGGTTCCGGAAAATAACAGGCATAGTTTGTACCTTTGACTCCTGCACGGGCGCTTCGGCGCCCGTTTTTTTATAGCTTCTTGTGAGTTCCATCGCAAAAGGGTTTGTCGGCGCTGTGTTTGCAGCCGCATAGCCAGATCTTTGTCTTCTCCGCCAACTCGAACTTGACCGGTGTGAATTCCGTATCCTGGTGGGATCCATCGCAAAAGGGCTGGTTTTTCGATTTTCCACAGGCGCACCACCAGTAGGTACCGGTTTCAAGTTCCAGTGCGTAAGGGGCTTTTTGGGGGATGTCGGGTTGTGTCATGATTTCCTCGCTCGTTACGGGTATGCTCGTGAGACGGAAACATAACCCGACAGGTGAATCCCGTAAAGATCTTGTCTCGAAATGCGGAACCGTGGCCGGGCAGCCGCTTGTGCTGAGAATCTCCAGTCTGCGTCGTTTGACATTGGGCCCCGTCTCCCTGGAGGTGAGGGCCGGAGAGTGTGTCTGTGTCTCCGGTGTGTCGGGCGCCGGCAAGACCATTCTGCTACGTGCCATTGCTGATCTGGATCCGTATGAAGGAACGGTGTTTCTCGATGATGTGTCCTGTGCGGATATCAGGCCCGTTCAGTGGCGCAGTATGGTGGGGTTGCTTCCTCCTGAAAGTATGTGGTGGGGGATGCGGGTTGGCGATCACTTCCCGGAAGTGAATGCCGACTGGCTGAAACGAATGGGTTTTACCGAAGAGGTGATGGACAGGCGGGTGGAGGTTCTGTCGAGTGGTGAGCGACAGCGCCTGGGCCTGCTGAGGCTGCTTGCCAACCAGCCGCGCGTCCTGTTACTCGATGAGCCAACAGCGAATCTCGATCAGGCCAATATCAGTCGCATGGAATTGCTGGTGGAGCAATACCGAAGGGAAAGAGGGGCTGCGGTGATCTGGGTGAGCCATGATCCCGGGCAGATCCAGCGGGTTGCAGACCGGCATCTCGGTCTGGTGGGGGGGGAACTCCGGAGTCAGACGCAGTGATCAGCCTGGGTGTAATCGACCTCATGATCGCCGCGGTACTGGTGATTTTGCTGGCACTGCTGACCGAGTGGATGAAGGTCAGGCTGGGTAGCCAGATCCTGATTGCAGCCATCCGCACTGCCGTTCAACTGCTGCTCATCGGCCTGGTGCTGAAGGTATTGTTCGAGAATGCCGGCGCGTTGTGGGTGGCACTGCTTGCCTTTTTCATGCTGTCAGTGGCCAGTTATGAGGTGATGGCGAGGCAGCAGCGGCGCTTTACTGGCTGGTGGGGTTACGGGGTTGGCACCCTCTCGATGTTTCTGTCTTCCTTCGTGGTCACCCTGTTTGCCCTGAGTATCATCCTCGGAAATGATCCCTGGTATTCCCCGCAGTATTCCATTCCATTGCTGGGCATGTTGCTTGGCAACACCATGAACGGAATCTCGCTGTCTATGGACAGGCTGACACAGACCGCGTGGGAACAGCGACGTGTAATCGAGGCGCGCCTCATGCTGGGCCACGACCACAAGGAGGCGATCGGGGAGTTGCGCCAGAACGCCATCCGCAGTGGCATGATCCCGATCATTAATGCCATGGCTACTGCGGGAGTAGTCAGCCTGCCCGGGATGATGACCGGTCAGATTCTGGCAGGTGCTCCTCCGGTGGAGGCGGTCAAGTACCAGATATTGATCATGTTTCTGATTGCGGCGGGTACGGGCCTGGGTACCCTGGTCGCTGTGGCTATCGGTTCGAGACGTTTGTTCGATGAACGGGAACGCCTGCGCCTGGACCACCTTCAGCCAACGCGCTGAAGGTCGTTATTGTTCAATACAATCAGCTACGGTTTGACCGTTTGGCGATTACATCCAGGGGAGAACTGATTTTTCAGGAAAAATTTATGGCAAGCCGATGGGTTTTCATCATGGTGGTCTTGCTGGCGGGCAGTACGGCCATCGGGGGAGAGATCTATCGCTGGGTCGACGAGTCAGGCCAGGTGCATTTCGGTGACAGGCCTGCAGGCACAAGTGCCAGCAGGGTCGCGGCACCGCCGGCACACCGGGTAGACACCGATTTACAGCAACGCTACCAGAAACGCCGGAAACTGCTGAATGCCTTTCAGGAGGAACATGAGCAGGAGCGCCAGGAGGAACTCGTTGCTCGTGAGGAGGCGATGACGCGCGAGAAGAACTGTACCATTGCCCGTGACACACTGCGTGCCTATCTTGAGTCAGCAACACTCTACCGGCTGGATGAAAAGGGAAACCGGGTCAATCTTTCGGATGCAGAGCGTACCAGGGCGGAGAGCAAGGCCCGGGAAGATGTTACGTACTGGTGTGGCTGAAAGATCCGCAGCGTCTATCGGAAGGATCAGCAGCACTCTTGGAGTACCGATCCTCGGCTGATCTGTGGTGACAAGAGGCCAGAGTAGCTGCCCTGGATGAACCAGGGCAGCTGCGTCTGTGCCTGCTTTAGCGCACTAGCGATCGGG
>JARFQV010000118.1 GCA_029287615.1 Pseudomonadota bacterium
TGGCCTCCTGCTGGGGCGCGGGCTCCCGATTGAAGTCGGTGCTGCTTCCTCCACGACCGCCCAGCATTTGCATATCACTGGCAATCACCTCGGTGGTATACCGATCCCCCCCGTTTTTTTTGTCCTGCCACTTTCGCGTGCGCAGGCTGCCTTCCACGTAAATCTGGGAACCCTTCTTCAAATACTCACCCACGATCTCTGCCAGTCGCCCGAAGAAAGCCACCCTGTGCCACTCCGTGCGCTCCTGTTTTTCGCCGCTCTGCTTGTCTTTCCAGGACTCGGTGATGGCGACAGTGATGTTCGCCACCGCTCCCCCGCTGGGCATGTATCGCACCTCCGGGTCACCACCCAGATTTCCAACCAGAATTACCTTGTTCACTCCCCGCGCCATAACGGCCTCCTCTTCTAGTTTGCCTGCACCTTCCCTGTGCATTCGGGCAGTAGCACCCGACAGGGATATGATAGTGCCCCGGGCGACCCGCCATCAAGCCGGACTCGCCCATTATGCACTCGGAATATTCGGATCAGGACCCCCGCAATGGCTTACCTGCCAGCCGAACCAGCGTATCCTCGTCCAGCTTCTTGCGATCCACCTTGAGATAGGCCATACCGTCTTCCGGCACCAGCACCACATCCGCTACCCCCGCCACGGCCGCAAACTCGCCGGCCAGCCGATGAACCCTGTCCTCGTCCAGCTCCCCGATCTGAAGCAGGTAACTGCTCAAAAATCGCGGTCTTTCCATACCGACTGCCACCAGCCACCACAGCAGTGCGGCCCCGGCTGAAAACAGGAATACCTCATGCAGTCCAAAGGCACCCTGTATCCACCCGCCGAACGCACCACCCAGAAACGCTCCCAGGAACTGGGCGCTGGAATAAAAACCCATGGCCGTACCACGGCAGTCCGGCGGTGCCTGCCTGGCGATCAGGGACGGCAGTGTAGCCTCCAGCAGATTAAAGCCGGTAAAAAACACAAACAGAAGCAATAATATTGATATCAGGCTGGCCGGCAGCAGGAACAAACCCAGCTCTGCCAGCCCAACGAGGACCACGGCAAACAGAAACACCGGTTTGATGCGCTGATGCCGCTCGGCCTGGATGATGAGAGGAATCATGGCAAGGAAGGACAGAATCAGGACCGGCAGGTACACCTTCCAGTGACCGGAACCCGGCAACCCGACTTCATCACGCAGAACGAGCGGCATAACGACGAAGCTGGCCGTCAGGATCATGTGCAGGACGAGTATTCCGAAGTCAAGCCGTAAGAGACCCTTGTCGCGAAGCACCCTTCCGAACTGGGCCGGTACAGCCTCGGCCTCGCGGTGCACCCGGCTGACAACCGGCCGTGGCACCATGACCAGCACGACCGCGATGCCCGCCAGTGCAAGCACCGCAGTCAACCAGAAAATGCCAGGAACCCCGATCCACCCATCCAGCACGGGACCGGCGATCATTGCGACGGCAAAGGACAGACCGATACTCATACCGATCATGGCCATCGCCTTGATCCGGTGCTCCTCACGGGTAAGATCTGCGGTGAGCGCCATCACGGCTGCCGCGATTGCGCCCGCGCCCTGCAGGGCGCGCCCGAGGATAACCATGACAATGGAATCCGCTACGGCAGCGAGCATACTGCCCAGCGCAAAAACCAGCAGGCCAGCGACAATAACCGGCTTGCGGCCGATTCGGTCGGAAATCAACCCATAGGGTATCTGCAGCAGCGCCTGGGTTATACCGTAGGCGCCAATTGCCAACCCGGTCAGTGCGGGGGTCGCGCCTTCCAGGTGTTCCGCATAAAGCGCAAATACCGGAAGGATCATGAACAGCCCCAACATCCGCAGGGAGTAGATGACAGAGAGGGAGACCGCGGCGCGAACCTCGACACGGCTCATGCGGCGCCCCGTCTCGCCGGTTTCATTCACGACTGGGAAATCCTCTTTGCTTGAAACTGCCTGGACACCGTATAGTAGCAGGTTGACCCGCATTTCTCACCGGGGCAGGACATTGGCATGGACTCGATACGCATTCGGGGAGCCCGCACCCACAACCTGAAAAACATCGACCTGGAACTGCCCCGGGACCAGCTGATCGTGGTCACCGGGCTGTCGGGATCGGGCAAATCATCCCTGGCCTTTGATACCATCTACGCCGAGGGCCAGCGTCGTTATGTGGAATCCCTTTCCGCATATGCGCGCCAGTTCCTGTCCATAATGGAAAAACCCGATGTCGATCACATAGAGGGGCTTTCCCCCGCGATCTCCATCGAACAGAAGTCCACCTCCCACAATCCCCGCTCCACCGTTGGGACCATCACCGAGATCTATGATTACCTGCGTCTGCTGTTTGCCCGGGTCGGCACCCCGCATTGCCCGGAACACGGCACAGTACTGGAGGCCCAGACGGTAAGCCAGATGGTTGACCATGTCCTCGCCCTGCCCGGCGACATGAGACTGATGATGCTGGCACCGGTGGTCCAGGGCCGCAAGGGTGAACATAACCAGATCCTGGAGGAACTGCGTGTCCAGGGTTACATTCGCGCCCGCATCGATGGCACCGTCACCGAACTGGATCAGGTGCCCGCGCTGGACCCGCATCACAAGCATGATATCGAGGCGGTTGTAGACCGCTTTCGCAACAGGGCCGATATACAGCTGCGTCTGGCGGAATCATTCGAAACCACCCTTGGACTGTCAGGCGGAATAGCTCGCATCGCCAGCATGGATGATGAACTGGAGGGAGAACTGGTCTTCTCGGCCAACTATGCCTGCGCTATCTGCGGCTATTCCCTGCCGGAACTGGAACCCAGGCTGTTCTCATTCAACAATCCTGTCGGGGCCTGCCCGGCCTGTGACGGGCTGGGAGTACAGCAGTTTTTCGATGCGGAACGGGTTATCGCCCATCCCGAACTCAGCCTCGCCGGTGGCGCAGTTCGTGGCTGGGACCGACGCAATACCTATTATTTCCAGCTCATCGATGCACTGGCCAGACACTATGACTTTGATATAGAAACCCCGTTCAGCAGTCTGCCCGAGGCAATCCAGTCGGTCATACTGTATGGCAGTGACGGTGAACTCATCGAATTCAGGTACCTGAACGAGCGCAGCGGACATACGACGAAAACCCATGCCTTCGAGGGCATCATTCCCAATATCCAGCGCCGCTACACGGAAACCGATTCAAATGTGGTACGAGAGGAGCTGGCGCGGTTTCTGAACACCCGTCCCTGCCCGAGCTGCATGGGTACCCGACTGAATCAGGCAGCGCGGCACATCAGCATCGACGGACACTCACTCCCGGAACTGACCGCTATGCCGGTTGGACACGGCCAGTCATTTTTCGGATCGCTCAAACTGAAGGGACGGCGGGGTGAAATCGCAGACCGGATACTGAAGGAGATCAACCAGCGACTGGCTTTCCTGGTCAATGTCGGCCTCGATTATCTAACCCTGGACCGCAGCGCAGACACCCTGTCCGGTGGCGAGGCCCAGCGAATCCGCCTCGCCAGCCAGATCGGCGCAGGACTCGTGGGTGTGATGTACGTGCTGGACGAGCCTTCCATCGGCCTGCATCAGCGTGACAACCAGCGCCTGCTGAACACGCTGAGCTATCTTCGCGACCTGGGTAACACCGTCATCGTGATCGAACACGACGAGGATGCCATCCGGAGTGCGGATCATGTGGTGGACATCGGCCCGGGCGCCGGTGTGCACGGCGGACAGATCATTGCCCAGGGAACCCCGGAGGAGATCATCGCCAGCGACACCTCCATTACCGGGCAGTACCTCTCCGGCCAGCGTTCTATTGCAATACCGGAACGGATCACACCTGTGGATACTGACCACGCCCTGCTGATTCGCGGGGCCAGCGGCAATAATCTGAAAGACATTGACGTACGTATTCCCACCGGCGTCATGACCTGCGTCACTGGCGTATCCGGGTCCGGTAAATCCACTCTCATCAATGACACGCTGTACCGCTGGGCGGCGCAGAAACTGAACCGCGCCACCGACTCCGGCGCACCCTGCCTGGAAATCGATGGACTTGAATCCATGGACAAGGTGGTGGATATCGATCAAAGCCCCATCGGCCGGACGCCACGATCCAATCCTGCCACTTATACCGGCCTGTTCACGCCGATACGGGAACTATTTGCCGCAACCCAGGAGGCCCGCTCACGCGGGTACCGCCCGGGGCGCTTCAGCTTCAACGTGAAAGGCGGGCGCTGCGAGGCATGCCAGGGTGATGGCGTCATCAAGGTCGAGATGCATTTCCTTCCGGACATCTATGTCCCTTGCGATATTTGCCGGGGCCGGCGTTACAACCGTGAGACGCTTGAGATCCGCTACAAGGGCAGGAATATTCACGAAGTACTGGAGATGACAGTCGAGGATGCACTCACCTTTTTCGATCCCGTACCTGCCGTGGCCCGCAAGCTGCAGACCCTGATCGACGTTGGACTGACCTATATCAAGCTCGGCCAAAACGCGACCACCCTGTCAGGCGGGGAGGCACAGCGCGTCAAGCTGGCCCGGGAATTATCCAAACGCGATACCGGGCAAACACTGTATATACTCGACGAACCGACAACCGGCCTGCACTTCCATGACATCGAGCAACTGCTGGCCGTTCTCCACCGGCTGCGCGACCACGGCAACACCATTGTGGTGATCGAGCACAACCTGGATGTCATCAAGACCGCGGACTGGATCATTGACCTGGGGCCCGAGGGTGGAGACAAGGGCGGAAAGGTAATCGCCGCCGGCACTCCGGAGGAGATAGCCGGCCATCCGGATTCACATACCGGGAGATATCTGAAGCCCGTACTGGAGAGATCCGCCGGGCGCAATGCCGATCGTGCAGCAAGCGTTCCTGCCTGAGCCGCACAAGCACCGGCAACAGACGCCGAACCCAGGGGACACAGGCCGAATCACTGCTGATCAGCCTGCAGAAATCTCACCGGTGTACCCACGCTGATACCGAGTACGCGATTGGCCCTTCCACGATTGACCGCTATTTCCGCCAGTCCGTTTGAATTCTCATACCAGAATGGCGCTCCAGGCGGGACCGAGGAGAAGGTTCTTGCCCGGACAAGCTCCCTGCCACAGACCTCCAGCCGGGCATCCGGGGCAAGACCGGAGGCCCGCAGTCCGGTCACGGCATTACCGAATGAATCGACATACACCACCCGCTGCAGATTCTCCTGCACATCAGCATGCCGGCACGGATCCGGCTTGACCGATCGCCCCGGCACCGGCTCACCACACGCAATCATTGCGGCTACCGGTGCAAACAGGTCACGCCCGTGAAAGCTGCTGGATAGTTGCTCCGGCCGCCAGTCGATCTCCCACCACTGCAGGTCATGCGCCTGCCGGGCGATTATCCCGAACAGACCTTCATCGGGGCCTATATACCAGCGCCCGTCTGCCTGCACGACTGCCCCGGGCCGTTCGCCACCAACCCCGGGATCAACCACAGCCAGTATTATGGAGCCCTCCGGCAGCCCTTCTGTGTAGGCGGCCAGCAGACAGGAAGCTCCCTCTATATCGAAGGCGGGAACATCGGCAAACAGATTGATCACCGGTACATCGGGCGCCTGCCGGTACAGTACCGCCTCCATCTGCCCGATATACGGTCCTTCCAGGCCGAAATCCGTGAACAGGAATATCACTACCGGAAACGAAAACAGCCGGGGTTTGCCCGGCTGTTTCTCCTGCATGCTAAAAGGACGGGTTCAGTCATCGGCGAGATCTGAATCGCTCTCCTCCGGTTCCGGCCGGTCCACAAGCTCCATCAGGGCCATGGGAGCGTTATCGCCGGGACGATATCCGTACTTCAGAATTCGGGTATAGCCGCCCGGACGCTCCTTGTAACGGGGGCCTAGTTCCGTGAACAGTTTGTTAACAACCTCCCTGTCCCGCAACCGGCTGAAGGCAATACGCCGTTTATGGACGGTATCGTTCCTGGCCATGGTAATCAGCGGTTCGGCCACGCGACGCAACTCCTTGGCCTTGGGCAGGGTTGTCTTTATGACTTCATTGCGCAGCAGTGATACCGCCATGTTTTGAAACATCGCCTTGCGGTGGCTGCTGTTACGGCTCAGTTGCCGTCCGGAATTACGATGACGCATTATGAATGATTCCTGTTACTAAAATGCTCGGCAGAATCAGGCGGAAACCGCCTCGTTTTCCTTCAGGCCGGCCGGCGGCCAGTTCTCCAGCCGCATACCCAGTGACAGACCACGGGTCGCCAGAACATCCTTGATTTCGGTGAGTGACTTCTTGCCAAGATTGGGCGTCTTCAGCAATTCCACCTCGGTACGCTGAATCAGGTCGCCGATGTAATAAATACTTTCCGCCTTCAGGCAATTGGCGGAGCGAACGGTCAACTCCAGATCGTCAACCGTACGCAGCAGGATAGGATCAATATCCGTTTCTCCCGTTACCGGCTGCTCTTCATCCTTGCCCTGCAGGTCCACGAACACGGACAACTGATCTTGCAGGATAGTCGCTGCACGGCGAATGGCCTCCTCAGGGTCGATGGTTCCATTCGTCTCTATATCCATGATCAGCTTGTCCAGATCGGTACGCTGTTCCACACGCGCCCGATCGACAGCGTAGGAGACGCGATGCACCGGGCTGTAGGAGGCATCCAGCTGCAGGCTGCCTATGGGCCGCACATCGTCTTCTTCGCTCGCACGCATCGTTGCGGGTTCGTATCCGCGGCCCTTGGCAACCTTTAGCGTCATGTTGATTTCGCCTGATTTGGTCAGGATGGCGATCACATGATCGGGATTTACCACCTCGACATCATGGTCCAGGGAGATATCACCAGCCAGCACATTGCCAGGTCCTTTCTTGTTCAGGGTCAGGGTGGCCTCGTCGCGGCTGTGCATCCGCAACGCTATGCCCTTCAGATTGAGCAGAATGTCGATGACATCCTCCTGAACCCCCTCGATGGTGGAATATTCGTGCAAAACCCCTTCAATTTCCACACCAGTGACTGCAGCACCCGGCATGGATGACAACAGGATGCGCCTGAGCGCATTCCCGAGGGTATGTCCGAAACCACGCTCAAGCGGCTCAAGTGTTACCTTGGCATGTTTGTCGTTGATAACCTGAACATCAACGATACGGGGTTTCAGGAATTCGTTGACTTTACCCTGCATGGGAAGCCCTCTCCTAAATTTGGATTACTTGGAGTACAGCTCGACGACGAGATGCTCGTTGATCTCCGCCGGTAATTCACTGCGTTCTGGACGAGCCTTGTATACGCCCTGCATCTTCTTGACATCCACATCGATCCAGTCAGCGAAACCACGCTGCTGGGCAAGATCGAGGGCCGCCTGAATCCGCAGTTGCGAACGCGCCTTTTCGTTCACCGAAACCACATCGTTCGGTTGCACCTGGTACGAGGGGATATTCACACGCTTGCCGTTGACACTGACCGCGTTGTGGCGCACGAGTTGCCTTGCCTCTGTCCGGGAGGAGGCAAAACCCATGCGATAGGCGACATTATCAAGCCTGCCTTCAAGCAACCGCAGCAGATTCTCGCCGGTTGACCCCTTGATGCTTGCCGCCTTCTTGTAGTAATTGCGAAACTGGCGTTCCAGCACGCCGTAGATCCGCCGCATTTTCTGCTTCTCACGCAACTGGGTTGCATAATCGGACAGGCGCTGGCGGCGCTGGCCATGCTGTCCCGGAGGAAACGGGCGGTTTTCAACGGCACACTTGGCCGTATAGCATTTCTCACCCTTCAGGAAGAGTTTTTCGCCTTCCCGACGGCACTGGCGACACTTGGAACCGATATACTTTGCCATTGCAATTCCTGCCTTATACGCGGCGTTTCTTCGGTGGACGACATCCATTGTGCGGAATCGGCGTCACATCCGTGATATTGGTGATATGGAAACCCGCATTATTCAGGGCACGCACAGCAGAGTCACGACCGGGACCCGGACCCTTCACCTCGACCTCGAGGTTCTTCATCCCGTATTCCTTGACCATGTTTCCCACCCTCTCCGCGGCTACCTGCGCAGCGAATGGCGTACTCTTGCGGGAACCCCGAAAACCGGAACCACCGGCAGTTGCCCAGGCCAGTGAATTACCCTGACGATCGGTTATGGTTATAATGGTGTTGTTGAAGGAAGCGTGAACGTGAGCGATACCATCCGCCACATCCTTTTTCACCTTCTTGCGCACACGTGTAGCTGCTTTCGCCATACCTGCCTATCCTGAAAAAGTGCTCCGGGCACACCACGCGCCCGTTTGTTCCCGTTTATTTGCGAATTGGACGACGCGGGCCCTTGCGGGTACGGGCATTGGTGCGTGTCCTTTGGCCTCGAAGCGGCAGACCCCGGCGATGACGAATCCCGCGATAACTGCCAAGATCCATCAGGCGCTTGATATTCATGGATACGGTACGACGGAGATCACCTTCCACCGTATACTTGCCTACCTCCGTACGCATGGTTTCGACCTCTGCCTCACTAAGGTCCTTCATCTTGGCGTCAGGCTTCACGCCGGCCACCTCACAGATATTCCTCGCCGTTGATGGACCGATGCCATAAATAGCGGTCAGGGCGATAGCCGCATGCTTGTGCGGCGGAATATTGATACCTGCAATTCGGGCCATTTAAATCTCTCCTGCACACCGCCCACAGGCGGCAACACGAAAACGCGTAAGAATAACCGCTGGCAGCGGGAAAATCAACGTAGTCTTGCCCCTGACCATGCAAGGGTCATTCGCTCCGTTCGGCAGCCTGTCCTGAGGGGCGAAAATCATCCCTGGCGCTGCTTGTGACGGGCATCCTTGCAGATCACCCTGACCACACCATTGCGCCGGATAATCTTGCAATTGCGGCATATACGCTTGACTGATGCGCGAACCTTCATTTCTGTCACCTGTAACTGTATCCAACTAGAAAGAAACTCTGTTTACCGGATCACGCCCGGTCGGCCCTGTCCCTTGAGGTTGGCCTTTTTCATCAGACCACCGTACTGGTGAGAGACCAGATGCGCCTGAACCTGTGCCATGAAGTCCATCACTACCACCACGATAATCAGCAGGGAGGTGCCACCAAAATAGACCGGTACATTCCAGTACAGAATCAGGAATTCCGGCAACAGGCAGACTCCAGTGATATAGACCGCTCCGGCCGTTGTCAGGCGGGTCATGACCTTGTCGATGTAACGAGCGGTTTGCTCGCCCGGACGGATACCCGGGATAAAGGCACCTGACTTCTTCAGGTTATCTGCGGTCTCCTTGGCATTAAAGACCAGCGCAGTATAGAAAAAGCAGAAAAACACGATTGCCAGCGCATAGAATATCACATACAGCGGCTGGCCGGGTGAGAGTGTCGAGGAAATATCCCTCAGCCAGCCCATCCCTTCGTTGCTGCCAACCCAGCTACCCAGTGTGGCCGGAAAGAGAATGATGCTGGAAGCGAAGATAGGGGGTATGACACCCGCCATGTTCAGCTTCAACGGTAAATGAGTGCTCTGCGCAGCGTACATCTTTCGACCCTGCTGGCGCTTGGCATAGTTCACGGTGATGCGCCGCTGCCCGCGTTCCACGAATACGACAAAAGCGGTCACCGCAATGGCCACCACGAACAGCAGCAGGATGGTCAGCGCATTCATCTCGCCGGTTCGCGCCAGTTCCAGCGTACCACCGATGGCGGACGGCAGCCCGGCAACGATACCCGCGAAGATAATCATAGAGATGCCGTTACCCACACCCCGCTCGGTGACCTGCTCGCCCAGCCACATCAAAAACATCGTGCCGGTGACCAGGGTAGCGACCGCGGCAAGTACAAAGCCCGGACCGGGGCTGATCACCAGCATGTTGCCGCCAACCTGCTGCCCCTGCAGGGCGGAGGATATGCCGAATGCCTGCATGGTTGCGAGACCAACCGTCCCGTAGCGGGTGTACTGCGTGATCTTGCGTCGCCCCGCCTCGCCTTCTTTCTTGATCTGCTCTAGTGTCGGCACCGTCACCGTTAGCAGGTTCATGATAATGGAGGCGGATATGTAGGGCATGATGCCCAGGGCAAAGATGGAGAGACGTTCCAGTGCTCCCCCGGAGAACATGTTGAACATGTCCAGGATGGTACCGCGCTGCTGCTCGACCAGTACGGCCAGCACACCCGGGTCGATACCCGGCAACGGAATAAAGGAACCGATCCGGAAGACGATAATGGCTGCAATCACGAACAGCAGACGCTGACGCAGCTCCTTGAGCTTGCCAATATCAGCCGCTGCTCCGGCCAGTGTTGCACCCGGGGCCGCCATGCTAGTCCTCGATCTTCCCGCCAGCAGCCTCGATTGCGGCCCTGGCCCCACCGGTTACCCTGATTCCGCGCAGCGTCACTGCCTTGTCCAGGGAACCCGATGCAATGACCTTTATATCGCTGATCTGCCGGGAAAGTAGCCGGGCAGCGATCAACGCCTCCCTGTCGATCACTTCAGCGGATACCTTGCCCAGCTCGGACAAGCGGATCTCGGCGGTATATCGCGCCTTGCGGGAATTGAAACCCACCTTGGGCAGTCGTCGCTGCAACGGCATCTGTCCACCCTCGAAGCCTACCTTGTGGTAGCCGCCGGTTCTGGCTTTCTGTCCCTTGTGCCCGCGTCCTCCGGTCTTGCCCAGGCCGGAACCGATACCCCGTCCAACGCGCTTGGGTGCCTGTTTACTGCCGGCGGCAGGTTTTAGTGTATTCAGTCGCATCTCGGCTAGCCCTCGACCTCAACCATGTACGATATCTTGTTGATCATGCCACGCACCTGCGGGGTGTCCTCCACCTCGACAGTGTGGCGGATCCTGCGCAACCCAAGGCCCCGAACACATGCCTTGTGTCTCTCCAGGCGCCCGTGCACGCTCCGGACCAGCGTTACCTTGATTTTTTTCTGCTCAGCCATGGTCTATTCCATGATTTCGTTAACGTTCTTGCCACGCTTTGCGGCAATTTCCCCGGGGGAACGCAGCTGCTGCAAACCGTTCATCGTAGCACGCAGCACATTCATCGGGTTGTTCGAACCGATGCACTTGGCAAGTACATCACGCACACCCACAACCTCCAGAACCGCTCGCATGGCGCCACCGGCGATAATTCCGGTACCTTCGGAGGCCGGCTGCATGTACACCTTGGCCGCACCGTGTGAGGCCATTACCGCATGCTGCAGGGTTCCACCATTGAGATTGACTGTCTTCATGTTTTTGCGGGCATTTTCCATGCCTTTCTGGATCGCCACAGGCACCTCACGGGCCTTGCCGTAACCGAAACCGATCCGGCCATTACCATCGCCGACCACGGTCAGCGCGGTGAAGCCGAACTGGCGCCCTCCCTTGACTACCTTGGCCACCCGGTTGACGGTAACCAGCTTCTCCTGCAGACCGTCGCCGGTCGCCTGTGCATCGACTCTTGCCATAATCTAACCTTACCTAGAATTCCAGGCCGTTTTCACGCGCGGCATCCGCCAGCGCCTTAACCCGGCCATGATATTTAAACCCGGAACGGTCAAAGGCTACGGAACTGATACCCGCCGCCTTTGCGCGCTCGGCGATAGTCTTGCCAATCACGCTGGCCGCAGAGACACCACCGGTGACAGACATGTCGGAGCGCAGATCCTTTTCCAGCGTGGAAGCACTAACCAGCGTCCGGTCTCCACCAGGCGCAATCACCTGCGCATAAATGTGGCGCGGCGTCTTGTAGATACACAGGCGGTTCACACCCAGTTCCCGAATCCGGGCCCTGGTCCTCTGTGCGCGACGTAAACGTGTTGATTTCTTGTCCATAGTTGATCCTGATCTATACACCCCGGATACGGCAATGACCCGGCGCGGGGCCTACTTCTTCTTGGCCTCCTTGCGAACAATGTGCTCATCTGCATATTTCACACCCTTGCCCTTGTAGGGTTCCGGCGGACGAAATGCACGAATGTTGGCTGCTACCTGGCCGACCTGCTGCTTGTCGCTGCCCTTGATGACGATCTCTGTCTGGCTCGGTGTTTCAGCGGTGATCCCTTCAGGAAGCTCGAAATCGATCGGGTGCGAGAAACCGAGCACCAGGTTCAGCACCTTGCCCTTGGACTGGGCGCGGTAACCCACACCGACCAGCTCCAGTTTCTTCTCAAATCCCTCGCTGACCCCGGTTACCATGTTGCAGATCACCGAACGCGTGGTTCCGGCCAGCGCACGCGCCAGCTTGGAATTGTCCCTGGCCCTGAAACCCAGAGACCCTTCGTTCATCTCCATCTCCACACTCTGGTGTATGGTGTGCTCAAGCGTACCTTTTGCACCCTTGATGACAACATGTTGTCCGTCCACGGAGAGCTCTACACCCTTTGGACAAGGAACCGGCTTGTTGGCTATTCGTGACATAACAGTTACCCGAATCTAGCTGACGACACAGAGGACTTCACCACCCTCTCCCGCAGCACGCGCTGCGCGGTCGCTCATTACGCCCTTTGAGGTTGAGATAATGGCGATACCGAGTCCTCCGAGGACCTGCGGCAGGTCATCATTGCCACGGTAGTTGCGCAGGCCGGGCCTGCTGACACGCTTGATGTGCTCGATAACCGGCTTGCCATCATGGTATTTCAGGTTGACGGTAAGTACTGTCTTGCCACCGTCTTCCTGTATGCTGAAATCCTGTATATAACCCTCGTCTTTCAGAACCTGGGCAATGGCACGCTTCAGGCGGGAGGAAGGCATCGATACCTCCAGCTTGTTGACCATCTGCCCGTTACGGATTCGGGTCAGCATATCGGCGATCGGATCCGTCATCATTGGACTGCCACCTCTGGAATGTTTGCTTGCTTATCCACGTTTCATCTGTACCGTTTGTATTTCAACGACTACCAGCTCGCCTTTACCAGACCCGGAATGTCACCGCGCATGGCCGCCTCGCGAAGCTTGTTGCGGCTGAGGCCAAACTTCCGGTAATAACCATGGGGACGTCCCGTCACGCGACAACGGTTGCGCTGGCGTGAAGGGCTTGCATCCCGCGGCAGCGCCTGCAGCTTGAGCTGCGCTGCGTAACGATCTTCATCCGAACTGGTCGTGCTGGAAATTACTGCCTTCAGCTCTGCCCGCTTGATCGCATACTTTTTCACCAGACGGCTGCGCTTGCGCTCACGTGCAATCATGGAATTTTTGGCCATCGTTACTCCTCAGTTCCTGAACGGGAAGCTGAACGCGGACAACAATGCGCGTCCTTCCTCGTCTGTTCGTGCGGAAGTCGTTAGTGTGATATCCATTCCCCGGAGACTATCAATCTTGTCATAGTCGATTTCCGGAAAGATGATCTGCTCACGGACGCCCATGCTGTAGTTGCCGCGACCGTCGAAGGACTTCGGACTCAGACCGCGGAAATCCCGGATTCGCGGGATGGCGATATTCACCAGACGGTCCAGGAATTCGTACATCCGTTCACGGCGCAGCGTAACCTTGCAGCCGATGGGCCATCCCTCGCGAACCTTGAAGCCAGCGACGGACTTGCGCGCCAGCCTAACAACCGGCTTCTGCCCTGCGATCCTGGTCATATCACTGACCGCGTGTTCCATGATCTTGCGATCACCGATGGTCTCGCCCACACCCATGTTGAGAGTGATCTTCTCGATCCTGGGGACCTGCATGACATTCTTGTAGCCAAACTGCTCGGTGAGCTGCCTGATTACATTGTCCCGGTAATGTTCCTGAAGTCTCGCCATATCTGCAACCTGCCCTAGACATCCACCACTTCGTCGGTGGATTTGAAATATCGTACCTTGCGGCCATCCTCGAGGATGCGAAAACCGACGCGATCCCCCTTGCGGGTCTGCGGGTTGTAGAGCATCACATTCGAGGCTTCGATGGGCATTTCCTTCTCCACAATGCCACCGGCTACACCGCGATTCGGGTTGGGTTTGGTGTGCCGCTTCACCATATTGACATCCGATACCACCAGACGGCTGTCCGGCTTGACGCTAAGGACTGTCCCGCGCTTGCCCTTGTCCTTGCCCGCGATCACGATGACATCATCACCTTTTCCGATTCTGCGCATTCTGCCTTCCTCTCTAGAGCACTTCGGGGGCGAGCGATATGATTTTCATGAACCGCTCACTGCGCAACTCACGGGTTACCGGACCGAAGATGCGGGTACCGACAGGCTGCAGCTGATTGTTGAGCAGTACGGCTGCATTGCCGTCAAAACGCACCAGGGAACCATCCGGTCTCCTGACACCTTTCCGGGTACGCACAATCACGGCGTTGTACACCTCGCCCTTCTTGACCTTGCCTCGTGGTATCGCTTCCTTGACGCTCACCTTGACGACGTCGCCGATACCTGCGTACCGCCGGTGTGATCCGCCCAGTACCTTGATGCACTGCAGACGACGGGCTCCGCTGTTGTCCGCGACATCCAGCATTGTTTGCATCTGGATCATGTTTGCATCCGCTCTGACTGATTAATCGATAATGGCTGCCCGGATGTACCGGCTTCAGCCCGCCTTTTCAAGTACCTTGACCAGCCTCCAGGACTTCGTCCTGGATACCGGACGGCATTGTTCGATGGAAACGACATCGCCCGTATTGCATTCGTTCTCTACATCATGAACATGCAGCTTGCTGGAGCGGCGTATGTATTTCCCGTACAGCGGATGGCGCACCACCCTCTCTACCAGCACGGTCACAGTCTGGTCCATTTTGTCGCTGACCACCCGCCCGGTGACCGTACGCTCTACCTTTTCCTGATCACTCATGCCGAATCACCTGCCCTAGCCTTTTCATTCAGTACGGTATGTACACGGGCGATATCCCTGCGCACCTTTTTTACCTGGTCGGGCCGCGCCAGCTGGCCGGCGCCGTTCTGCATGCGCAGATTGAACTGCTCGCGTAACAGACCTTCCAGCTCCATCCTGAGCTCATCAATCGACTTTCCCCGAAGTTCTGCAGCTTTCATCACAATACCGTCCGTGACACAAATGTTGTCTGTACCGGGAGCTTCGCGGCAGCAAGCCGGAAGGCCTCGCGTGCGATATCCTCCGAGACGCCCTCGATCTCGTAGAGTACGCGGCCAGGCTGGATTTTAGCGACCCAGTACTCCACGTTGCCCTTGCCCTTGCCCATGCGTACCTCGATCGGTTTCTTGGTAATCGGGACATCGGGAAAGATACGGATCCAGAGCTTCCCGCCGCGGCGAACATGGCGGGTAATGGCCCGGCGTGCGGACTCGATCTGGCGCGCGGTAATCCGCCCGCGTGTGGTTGCCTTCAGTGCAAACTCGCCGAAACTCACCCGGCCGCCACTGAAGGCCAGGCCGCGGTTACGTCCCTTTTGCTGCTTGCGAAACTTGGTTTTTTTCGGCTGTAACATTGCTGCTTACTCCGTCACTGAACCTGTTTCCTTGCCGGCCGCCCGGCGTCGGCCTCTGCGGTTTCCTCATCCCGGTCCAGGATCTCGCCCTTGAATATCCAGGTCTTGACGCCAATCACACCATAGGTGGTATTGGCTTCCGCAAGTCCATAGTCGATATCGGCCCGCAGGGTATGCAGGGGTACGCGTCCTTCCCGATACCACTCGCTACGAGCGATCTCATTTCCGTTCAGACGGCCCGATACGAATATCTTGATGCCTTCGGCGCCGATGCGCATCGCATTGCTCACTGCCCGCTTCATGGCGCGGCGGAACATGATGCGCCGCTCCAGCTGCTGGGCAACACTTTCTGCAACCAGTTGTGCATCGAGTTCCGGCTTGCGGATCTCCTCGATATTGATATTCACCGGAATACCCATTTTGGCTGCCACTTCCTTGCGCAACCGATCGATATCCTCGCCCTTCTTGCCTATCACGATACCCGGACGTGCCGTGTGTATGGTAATCAATGCATTGTGCGCAGGCCGGGAGATCTGCACACGGCTCACTGATGCCTGGGATAGCCGCTTGCGGATGTAGTCACGAATCTCGAGATCCGTGTTCAGATAGTCCGCGAAATTCCTGGAATCCGCATACCACCTGGAGGACCAGTCCTTGACGATGCCAAGGCGAATTCCCGTTGGATGTACTTTTTGTCCCATGCCTGTCTCTCTATGTTACGTTCAGTGCTGCCCGGTGCCCGTCAACGGCTCCCGACAGTGACGGTAATGTGGCTGTTGCGTTTCAGTATCCGGTTTCCGCGTCCTTTTGCCCTGGCGCGGAAACGCTTGAGCGTCCTGCCTTCGTCAACACTGGCAGCCTCTACCCTGAGTTCATCGATGTCTGCGCCTTCATTGTGTTCTGCATTGGCAATCGCCGACTCCAGAACCTTACGGACCAGCTGCGCTGCCTTTTTGGGACTGAACATCAGTACCTGCAGGGCCTGCTCCACCGGTAATCCACGGATCTGATCCACAACCAGCCTGCATTTCTGCGGCGAAATACTGGCGTGCTTCAATCTGGCGCTGACTTGCATCCTTCCTTCCCCTTACCTGGCCTTGCGGTCAGCGGCATGCCCCCTGAAGGTGCGTGTCACTGCGAACTCGCCGAGTTTGTGGCCAACCATGTTTTCGTTGATCAGGACCGGCACATGCTGGCGCCCGTTGTGTACGGCTATCGTCAGCCCTACCATCTCCGGCATGACCATCGAACGCCGCGACCATGTCTTGATAGGCCGCTTGCTGTTTGTGGACACCGCCTCATCCACCTTTTTCTGCAGATGAGTATCGATGAACGGTCCCTTTTTGATTGAACGTGGCACTGTATGAACCTCTGCGTTACTTGCGGTTACGGCGGCGTACGATCATTCCATCGGTACGCTTGTTCTTGCGCGTCTTGTAACCCTTGGTCGGATAACCCCAGGGTGAAACCGGATGACGGCCACCTGCCGTGCGACCCTCACCACCACCATGCGGGTGGTCTACCGGATTCATGGCAACACCGCGAACGGTCGGACGTACACCGCGCCAGCGTTTCGCGCCAGCCTTGCCCAGGGAACGCAGGCTGTTTTCGGAATTACCGACTTCCCCGATCGTGGCCACGCAATCCGCCATGATCTTGCGCATTTCACCGGACCGGAGACGAAGGGTGGCATGGTCGCCTTCCCTCGCCACCAGCTGGGCGCTGCTGCCCGCGCTGCGCGCTATCTGGGCACCCTTGCCGGGTTTCATCTCTATGCAATGCACCAGCGTTCCCACCGGGATATTGCGCAGCGGCATGGCATTGCCCGCCTTGATTGGCACATCGGTACCCGTCCTGATCTCGGCTCCGGCCTGCACACCTCTCGGCGCGATGATGTAGCGCCGCTCGCCATCTGCGTATAGCAGCAGGGCAATGTGGGCACTGCGATTCGGGTCGTACTCGATACGCTCGACACGCGCCGCAACACCCGTCTTGTCACGCTTGAAATCAATCACCCGGTAGCGCTTCTTGTGTCCGCCACCACGGTGGCGGGTGGTAATCCGGCCCGCATTATTGCGACCTCCGGTGCTGGTCTTCTTGTGCACCAGCGAGGCATGCGGATCACCCTTGTGCAATCCCGGTGTTACCACCTTGACAACGAACCGTCGCCCGGCAGATGTTGGTTTTGTCTTTACAATAGGCATTGTTCAGTTCCAGCTTGCCGCTTATAAGGTCCAGCGGCTATTCCGCTACCATGAAATCGATATCCGACCCTTCCGCGAGGGTCACGTAGGCCTTCTTCCAGTCACGCCGGCGTCCCTGGACAGCTCCGAAACGCTTGGTCTTGCCCTTGACATTCGATACCCGCACTTCGGTTACCTTGACATCGAACATCAGCTCGACCGCACCGCGTATCTCCGGTTTGCTGGCATCACGGGCAACCCTGAAGGCAAATTGGCGGTGATCATCCGCAATCCGGCTGCTCTTCTCGGAGACCAGCGGCGCCAGCAGGATATTCATCAGTCTTTCCCGATTCATGCCAGCTTCTCCTCAATCACCTTCAGCGCGCCAACCGACATCAGCACCTTTTCAAAACCGACCAGACTCACCGGATCGATACCCTGAACATCACTCACCTCGACCCCGTGTAGATTACGCGCCGAAAGGTACAGCTCGTCACTCGGTGCTTCCGTAACGATCAGGACATTATGCAGGTCCAGCGATTTGAGCTTCTCTGCCAGTGCCTTGGTCTTCGGTGCGTCCACTCCGAACGACTCGACTGCCACCAGGCGGTCCTGGCGCACAAGCTCGGAGAGTATCGACCTCATCGCACCCTGGTACATCTTCCGGTTGACCTTCTGTGTGTAGTCCCTGGGCGTTGCGGCGAAGGTCTTTCCGCCCCCGCGCCAGATGGGGCTGCGTATAGTGCCGGCACGCGCCCTGCCCGTACCCTTCTGTCGCCATGGCTTGGATCCGCCACCACGCACCGCTGCGCGGTTCTTCTGCTTCACGGTTCCGGCGCGACCCGCCGCCAGGTAGGCCGTAACCACCTGATGCACCAGCGCCTCTCTGAATTCCTGAGCGAAGGCGCTGTCGGAAACCTGTACCGTACCCGAACTTCCACCCTGCAGCTGCAATTCCATCATGACTCTCCTAACGGGCCTTGACTGCGGGACGAACGATCAGGTCACCGCCACTTGCGCCGGGAACCGCACCTTTCAGCAAGATCAGGTTACGTTCGGCGTCGATGCGAACCACTTCCAGATTCTGGATGCTGCGTCGCACATTACCCATGTGCCCGGACATCTTCTTGCCCTTGAACACGCGCCCCGGTGTCTGGCACTGGCCGATGGAGCCGGGCGCACGGTGCGATATGGAGTTTCCGTGGGTCGCGTCCTGCATACGAAAGTTGTGTCGCTTGACGGTACCCGCAAAGCCCTTGCCGATCGTGCTTCCCGTGACATCCACTTTCTGGCCCGCCTCGAACAGACCAACGTTGAGTTCTGCGCCGACCTCGATGTCCTCGCCCTCGCCCTCGTTCAGGCGAAATTCCCACAGGCCGTGCCCTGCCTCGGTCCCTGCCTTTGCATAATGACCGGCCATGGGCCGGGTCACACGGGACGCCTTGCGCTTTCCGGTGGTCACCTGCAGGGCCCGATAGCCATCCTTTTCCATGGTCTTGAGCTGGGTTACCCGGTTCGGCCCAACCTCGATGACAGTGACAGGCACGGATGCACCGTCTTCGGTGAAGATCCGGGTCATGCCCGCCTTTCGACCTATGATACCGATTGTCATTTCATGCCCTTTGTCTGTTCTGTAGTGCCCGTTATCACTAGTTCAACTTGATCTGCACGTCCACGCCCGCCGAAAGATCCAGCTTCATCAATGCATCCACGGTCTTGTCGGTCGGGTCGACGATATCCATCAAACGTTTGTGTGTGCGAATCTCGTATTGATCGCGCGCGTCCTTGTTGACGTGCGGTGAGATCAGCACGGTAAAGCGCTCTTTCTTGGTTGGCAGCGGGATCGGTCCCCGCACCTGCGCACCGGTACGACGGGCCGTCTCGACGATCTCCAGCGCAGACTGGTCAATCAGCCGATGATCAAAGGCCTTGAGCCGAATCCTGATTCTTTGATTTGCCATGGTGTCTTACTCGTTCAGTCGTTCCGTGCAGATCCTGTCAATCAACCCGGGAGTGCATTTCATTCAGCGACTCGCACCAACAACCCGCTCCCGTGTCCGTTTGCGGCCCAGGCCGCCCTGCTTGCTACTCCAGTATCTTCGACACCACTCCGGCGCCTACCGTTCGGCCACCCTCGCGCACCGCAAAGCGCAGCCCTTCTTCCATCGCGATCGGC
>JARFQV010000226.1 GCA_029287615.1 Pseudomonadota bacterium
TTGGCGGAGAGGGAGGGATTCGAACCCTCGATACGCTATGAACGTATACACACTTTCCAGGCGTGCTCCTTCAACCACTCGGACACCTCTCCGAAAAACCTTACTTGCGGCAAACCGGGACTTGTTCGTACTATCGGCAGGAACTTGGTGGGAAAACCAACCGGTATCCTGGCCGGATTGATCCGCAACAAAGCGTATGATGCGCAGCACCCACACGGACTCGTTACCTGACGACACAAGCAGCGAAGGGTAAACCAGAACGCGGTTCCGTTCAATCCATAGCACGGTATTGAGCAGCGAGCCGCATGTATCGGTTACCGCTGGCAGAATATTCCCTGATCATGGGTTCATTCTCATCCCTGGTTGCATCACGGGCTTGCAGTCTACATACTCCGCTTCGAAATGCAGTTGACAGAGATCAATATCTACCCGGTCAAGTCTACCCGCCGGATCAGCCTGTCCGAGTGCCGCGTCTTACCGCGCGGGCTTGAGGGTGACCGTCGCTGGATGCTGATCGATGACGGGAACACCTTTGTGACTGCCCGCAATCACCCGCGGCTGACACTGGTTCAGGGCAAATTCACGGCCAGGGACCTGTTACTCACCGCCCCGGGCATGCCCGCCCTGTCCATTCCCCTGGAGCCTGTCCCCTCGGCCACGGAACTCGTTACCATCTGGCGCGATAAATGCCCGGCGGTAGCGGTCGGTGAGGCCCCCGACCGCTGGTTTTCAGAGTACCTGGATTTCAACTGCCGCCTGGTATTCATGCGCGAGGGCGATCACCGCCCGGTCCATCCCGATTATGCAACACCCGGGGATCAAGTCAGTTTTGCAGACGGTTTCCCCCTCCTCCTGATATCCGAGGGTTCCCTGGCCGACCTGAACAGCCGGCTGGAGCAGCCGGCTTCCATGCGGCGTTTTCGACCCAATATCGTCGTCGATGCCCGCGATGCCTTCGCGGAGGACCGCTGGCAGCGGATTCGCATCGGCGATGTCGAGTTCGAGGGGGTAAAGGCCTGTTCTCGCTGTGTTTTTACCACCATCGACCCGGATACGGGGATAAAGGATCCAGACCTGGAGCCTCTGCGCACCCTGTCAAAATATCGGCGGCGTCCTGAAGGAGGCGTGTTTTTCGGGCAGAATCTCATCCCGAGAGGAAACGGTACCATCCGTACCGGTGACCAGGTTGAGGTACTGCAACAGTCCTGATCGTGCTCCGGGCAGGAGCGGAAAGAATGATCAAGACTGATCCCAATGTGAGCAGATGCTGATGCTCATACCAATGTACCGCTATATTTCCTATAATTAGTGGTGAAAATGATTATTCCCGGATCCATCCGTTCCAGTCACTGGAGATTACAAGGATCAATAACAGGACGGATGCTGGAGGAGACCGGTATGAAATATCTGTCCGAGGAATACATACAACACTATCCGGAAACGCAGGATGCGAAGGATTGCATGGAGTTAATGCTGATGCTGGCCGGAGACGAGCATATCAATTCCCTGAAGGAACTCCTGATCTATACCGCCATTGCAGAGAACGAGTACAGCTACCTGTCACAACGTCATATGTTGTGAGGAACCGATACAGGCGAATGCGGCCAGCCTTCTTCTGATGAGGGATCCCGGGCCCTGTGTCAACGCAATACCAGATCAAATTCCAGATCCTGTTCGCCGAATAACCAGCGCTCGCGACGCACGGTAACGGTCAGACTCTCACCCGGGCGCCGGTCCCACATTGCTGCACCAACATCCGAACTCATCGTTACGGGTTGATCATCAATGGCCAGGATCCGGTCTCTTTTCTTCATCCCCGCATCCTGCCCCGCACTATTGCTCGTGAAGCGCTCCACGATGACTCCATCCTCACCGTCCTCCATCAATATACCGATCTTTCCCCTCGGTGGCAGGGAACGCTTTTCCTGCAAAACCAGGTAATCGGCGATATCCGGATCCAGTTCGGTGCCAGGATCACTCAGAACAATTGCGGCGTCGACGGGAATACGCCGATGGACCCTTTGCGGGATACCGCTGCCATAGGCCAGATGCCCGGATCCCGCCAGCACCACCATATAGTGTTCGGGATGCCGGTTCAGATAGTGCGCCACCTGCTCCGCCATGCCTTCATCCCAGACCAGCTGTACTTCATGGAATTGGTCGAAACCCTTTCCGTTCCCGGCGGGATGTTCCTCGAAAATAGCCTGCAGTCGCTGCCGGTATTCCTGGTCGGTATAATCGATCTCTTCGGGTATACGTGCACGTTCCTGGTCCGATAAGGAGTCCAGACCACCGCGCCCTACCTTTCTGGTCAGTTCCTTCGGGACATTGAGCGCGATGACCGGTATCTTCTTCTCCATCGCAAATTCCAGTATCGGGGCATACAGGCGGTAGTCATAACCCCAGCGCTGGTAGTATTCCGACTTTTTGAGAAAATCCCGCGTATCCAGGTTACCAGCGATGTACTCATCGAGTACGTGCTGATAGGGTTGCTGAAACGCTTCCATACCGATTGCCATATCCGGATCTTGCACGAGCAGCTTTTCAATCAGATCCAGCTGCAGGAGGTGATGGTCGTATCGATTATGTGTTTCCCCGATATAGACAACGCGCTTGCCAGCGAGCTCGGGGACAATATCATCGACTCCTTTCAGGTTACCGGGCTCCAGGACCACTGCCGGGGATGGTGAATGGTCCCGATGTGCGTGATGTGCCTTCTGGGCTGGCATGGACTGCGGCGAACGATGATGGTGCGGGTCCGGTGACTGACAGGCGGCTATCAGCATCGCACTCAGGAACAGGGATAGAGCCGGGAAAGGGAATTCTGTGTTCATAGCGATCCGGGGTAAACAGGGTCAGATGTAATCAGGGCAATTCCAGGGTAGCGATATCACCCAGAGAATTCTGAATATCCTGCAGTGTGGCATCCCGCGCGCTACCGGGAGTGTCGAAGGCGCCACCGCATAACAGGTAACGGACGTTGGGTTGTCTGTCCGAGTGCAGGCGCATACGCCAGACATGCATGTGATCGGACTCGCCATTACCATTGCCTCCCCCGCCGGAGGCAAGCCGCAGCTCGGTGCTGGCGTAAACCACCGGAGCGCTGTTCACGATGTTGTCGATCTCCCAGGAGACCCTCTCGATCCTGAACGTATCCGCCTCGATGACCTGTACGGTGTCCACCCGCTTCCACACCTGTATCTTGCAGTGCGGGGTGTATTCACCCACGCTGTTGGTCACCTGGCCATTCTGGAAAAAGACATGGGTCCTTTCCGGTCTTACCTCCAGGTCCTGATGGAGAATGAACTGGCCACCCGTCATCACCAGCTGTCTGCCGGTATCCACATCACGGATGGTCAGCGGCGAGCATGCACTCAGCCCGAATACGATCAGAAACAGTACGGTTAGCCTGGCTTTCAAGAAAGAGTTCTCCAGCAGGGTATCCTGGAATCCTGATGTCTGGATTGGCCAGCATCGCCTTTCAGGCCTGGCAATCGTGTACGACCAGGTGGCCACACAGGGTACAAGATACAGAAACCCATGATCATAATTCACCATTCAACCATCTTTGGCAAACATACTCGTAAAAATCCAGGATGTTGGCTACAGCTGCATAATACCCGCGAAACAGATGATACCGCATCGGGTCCACCGACAGACAGCGTAGTCCGCCCGGCTGTAAATTTACACCTATATCAGACCCGGAATTGGGTCATTTGTTCGCTGTAAATTTACCGTCCGATGTCCCGTTCCGGTCCAACCGTTCAACCAGGGCTGATTTATCCATCACACACACGTGCAGTTTGCCCTGGAGCGCCCTCCGGAACTGGATGCAATCCGGGCTACGAAGTACAATGCTAAGGTTCGGATATGGCGCTTCCTGCCGGATCAGAGGTCGTTAAAAGCAGGAGCGGGTCGTTATTCTCCTGCCCGCATGCAAGTCCGCCTGGCAAGAACCTTGTTCCACGTAAATTCGCCCTGCAGCTGCCTGTGATCGGCTGATAGATCTTCAATATTCAAAATATCTGGTAACGATGCGATGCCCGGCCTGGCTGTAAAAATGGTGGAGCCCACTGGTGGCTTCCAGATTCATGACAGGATGATCCGTTTCAATCTGTTTGTGCCGCGGTTGTATAACTGGTGCAAGTCTCTGGGTTTCGAGCCTGGAAAAATCATGCCGTCGCGGGCCTTCTGCGCGGATGAAAGTCAGGGCTACCCCGTCATCATGATTGCCAAACACTTTGGTACCTTTCCGTTCAATCATGGCAGGGTCGGAGGTGTCGTCGCCACGTCCCGTCACGGCCCGTTTGCCGCACATGGCCAGGATCTGGTGATCGTGCAGGCCAGCCATGTGGGTTATGATCCGGAAACGAAGAAATTCGGCATGTACCGGCGCGCTCAGACCACCCATGGGGAATGCAGCTCCAACTGCGGTAAAATCCAGAATTTGATCAGCTGGTATCAGAATGAGTATGAATTCGCCCGGCAAAATATACTGCTGCACAACGACGATGGTAATAAAATCGTCATCGTCGACAACCAGCTGTTACGCGAGGATCGTGAGGAAGGCCTGTTCTTGCGCCTTGAAAAAATCATCTCCGCCGATGAAGAAGGCCGATGGAATACGTTGCGGGTGTTGAGTACTGCCAGGACTTTCTCGCCAACACAGGAGTTTGTCGATGCAATGGGTGAAGCCGCTTTCAATCGCGTCACACCTCAGGCGATCGGAAAGCGCCTGACCGCCGACAGGTTCTATTTCCAACGCGGTATTTCGCCCATGGCGGAAGGGGTACATCACCTGGAGCATAACCTGATCCGTTATATGCCGCAGATCGTCACTTCGGCAGCACCCACGCTGACGGCCGCCGAAATCAATACCCAGGTCGAGTTCGACCGCATGTTTCGTTCCATCGTTAAAGACCAGGCATACAAGGGCAAGAAGGTACTGTTCATCGCCGGCCTGAATATCGACATCTCGCCGGAACCGGGAACGCGGTTTCCCCTTACCAAATATGTACCCTGGGCGGCTTATGTCCAGGACCGGGACGGCTACTATTTCACACTCGAGCAGCAGGAACTGGTGCAAACACTGATGCAACAGAGCGCAGACAACCCTCATCAGATCGACCTGGAAAGTGCCATCGCGACAATGGCCAGCTCAGACGAAATATCGATAGAAGCCTGAACCGGGTACGGCGCAGGAAGAATCCGGACTATTCACTCTGCTCCGCCGGGGCACCGTCCGTCGTGTATCGCGCCGGGCATGAGTATACCGCGTGCTCCAGTGCACGCCCTCTTCTGTTCTTGATGTATTCCGCCGGCAAGCGCTGCACGACACCCATCATTTGCAGGCGCCTGAGTGGCTGTCCGCTGGCTCCCACCAGGTAAACGCAACGACCCGCCTGTATCATATCGAGTATGGCTTCCTCCAGTGCCAACGCTGCGGACACGCCCAGGTGGACGACATCGGTCAGGTCCACCACGAGTGCACGACGCCCTTCCACCTCGGAGTTCTTGCGACTGATGACGCGCGAGGTACCGAAGATCATGGTACCTCGCAGGTACAGGAGCAACACCGAACCGGCCGCCTCGCGCATTAACTCCTTCTCGTGGGGTGTCAGTTCCAGGTCTGTCTGATCAGGATCCTTCACCGCCTTGACATCGTCCTCCTGCAATTCCGAGAGCCTCATTACAGTCATCACGTTGGCAACGAACAGGCCGATTCCGACAGCAGCGATCAGATCCACGAACACCGTGAGTAGGACAACGCTGTAAGTGACCAGCGCCCCCTTTCCCGACAGTCGATGGGCGCGTTTCAGAAATCCCCAGTCGATGATATCGATCCCGACTTTCAGGGCGATGCCCGCCAGAACGGCCAACGGAATAATCGCCGTCAGATCGGCCGCCCAGAGCACCACGACGATCAGGATACCGGCACGGATCAGTCCGGAAAGCGCGGTACGTGCGCCGGCCTGAATACTCACTACCGTGCCCATGGTGGCACCCGCACCCGGTAATCCCCCGAATAGCCCCGACATGACGTTGCCAATGCCCTGACCGATCAGTTCCTTGTCCGAGTTGTGTTGCTTGCGTGTCAGGCTGTCTGCGATCACGGAGGTCAGCAGCGCATCGATACAACCCAGCATACCGAGCACGATCGCATCGACCAGCATGATCTCCCATTGCTCGATACTGAAAACCGGCATTCTCAATTCCGGCAGCCCCGTCGGAATTTCACCGATACGACGGATATCCTCGCTGCCGAGCAACAGTACCGATATCAGGGTCACGATGATCAGCGCCAGCAGTTGCGGCGGCAGATAGCGCTTGAGTCTGACGGGCATCAAGAAAAGGATAGCCATGGTCAGTACCGCCAGCAGGGTTTCGCTTGGTCTTGTGCCGGCAAACAGGTCCGGCAGGCTCGTCAGGATGGCGATGACACCCCCGCTGGGTGAGGCCTGGCCCAGCAAGGGACCGATCTGCAGGATGATGAGGATAATCCCGATGCCCGACATGAAACCGGAGACCACCGTGTACGGCATCAGGGTGATGTACTTGCCCAGACGCATGGTGCCGAAGAGGATCTGGAATGCGCCGGCCAGTATCACGACAGTAAAGGCCATTGCCATGCCGTTGACGGGATCCGATGCAACAAGCTTGGCGATGACCGCCGTGAATACCACGGTCATCGGACCTGTCGGCTCGGAGATCAGCGTTGGAGAACCGCCAAACAGAGCGGCGAACAATCCGACCAGTATCGCACCGTACAGTCCGGCTTCCGCACCGGCCCCCGAGGCAACGCCGAAGGCAAGCGCCATTGGCAAGGCAATAACGGCAGCCGTTATGCCGCCGAACAGGTCTCCACGTAGGTGGTGCAGGCCTATTTCATTGAAGACCCGCATTGTCGGTACCAGCTGTGTAATGCAGCATGAAATGCGACCGGACAGGAAGCATGATTAAACGAGCATTCGGAGCGGAATCGATTATTCATTGACTGTGGCGTTGGACAGGATGGTGAAGGTCCTTGTTGATCAGCCCCTGGCGCGGTGCTATTTTTTTACCCGCTTCTTCCCGGACGCCGCGGTTTTTTTGGAATCCTTCAGCAATCCCTTCAATCGCGGCAACAACAATTCCAGCCGTTTCTGAATCTCGGGTTCGCTGGTAATGGCGAAGTCGAGAAAGGTACGTGCCACCAGCGACAGCTCCTTGCCCCTGGGGTGAACAATATACCACTGGCGCATAATGGGAAAATGCTCGACATCCAGGATAGCAACCGCACCGTCGGCACCATCGAGTGTCAGTGTGTGTGCGGACAACACAGCCAAGCCGAGACCACCGACCACGGAATGTTTGATCGCTTCGTTGCTGCCCAGTTCCATGCGCACCTGCGGGTGCAAACCCTCTGATCTGAACAGGCGCAGGGTCGCATCACGTATACCGGAACCGGGTTCACGCATGATAAACGGCTCCTTGCTGATTCGCGACAAGGAAATTTTCTTCTTGCCTACCAGGGGATGGTCGCGCGGAGCGATAAGCACCAGCGGATTCGGCGCGAAGTGATAGGTTTCCACATCGATCTGGCCCACCGGCGCCTGCCCCATGATATACAGATCATCCTCGTTGGCGTGCATGCGTTCGATAATGCGCTCACGGTTGGTGACCTTGAGTGCGAGTTCGATCCCCGGATAGAGACGGCTGAACTGGCCGAGGATTTCCGGAGCCAGGTACTTCGCCGTCGTCACCACGCCCATGCGCAGGCGACCGCGCTTCATTCCCTTGAGGTCGGCAACCTTCATCTCCAGGTTGGCCAGTGTCTCGAACATGCGCCGACACGCCTCGTACAGTTCCATGCCGGCTTCCGTTGGCCTGACATTGCGACCCACGTGTTCGAACAGGGGCAGACCCATGGCGTCGGTCAGTTTCCGGATTTGCATGGAAACGGTGGGCTGGGTCAGAAACAATTCGTGGGCGGCGCGCGTGAAACTTCCCAGCCGAACAATCGCCTCGAATACCTGAAGCTGGCGCAAGGTCGTATGCCGAATCAGGTAATCCGGAATGGCCGCCGGGGGCGTTTGTCCGTTGTCTTGCGAATGAGCGATGCGCGTCACCACCGTAATAAAGTTATTCTAATAAAGTTATTCTCGGGATCTGTCCGCCCGGGATACGGGCGCCTGATCTGGCAGGCATGGCTATCCTACTGAGTTGCCGAATCGTCCAACGGGATTTCGAACTTCTCGGGTGCAAGGACCGCGACATCCGACACGAATACGGTGAAGTGATGGCCTTCGTTCGTCATTTCCTCGACATCGTCCAGCATACCTGGCATGCGGCCCTGGGGGACGATGACCTGGAATTTGATATTCGTGTCCACGTCCAGTTCACCCGAGACCTCGCCGCTGGACCCTGCACCGTAAACCTTGTCAACCGTATAGCCGCTCGCACCACGCCGGCGAACCATCTCAACCAAACGCTCTTCGAGCACATCATGGGTTACGATGGTCAGCAATTTCTGCGGAAACAACCTATGCATAGCTGTTACCTCCTCGTTATAACAACCGGTTGTACCGATTCGGGCATGATTGTATCGTCGTTGTACCCGGGCAGGCGCCCGCGCTTCCGGCAATTGCCTGCAGCACAAGACTATGGAAAACAGTGGCTATCGTTACTGTCCAACGAATTTCCCCGCACCACCGGCCGATCGTGACTACCAAAACACAGTATGCTGCGATTCATTTATAATAAACAAATTATTAATTGTAAATACATTTATAAATATCTATATTTTCTTGTGGTTAATCCGGCCAGACGCGGGGACTGCCCTGGTAGGGGTCGGCACTAATCTGACTGGCAGTTGCCGCAATCGGCTTGGGCGTTTTCTTGGCCGCCCTGGTGGTGCTGACTTTCTTTCTGGATCGGGGTGCCGCAGGTTTGCTGGCCTCCGCTTTCTTTGCCGATGCGGGTTTCGCGCCAGAACTCGCCTTGGTCTTGCGCATCGAGTCGACCAGTTTCTGCTGGGCCTTGTCAGTGGTACTCATATTTCGTCACCTCATGGATCAATTTATCGAGTTCCGCGGCAGCATCGGCGCCGCGGCGCCCCATGTCAAAAATGCTTTTACCTTCCAGGGCACTGTTGCGGTAGACGGCGCGCCGTCTCAGAGTGGCATTTGCGACCGGTAGCGCGATTTCCGACAACGCCTGGCCGACGACGCGCGAGAGTGTGGTGCGTGGTTCCAGCTGATTGATTACCAGCAATGCCCGTAGAGAGGGGTTCGTTTCCTGCGCCTGTGTAATCGCCTGCTCGATATGGACGCTGGCCCAAAGATCAACCGGGGATGGTTGTACGGGTATGAGTGCCAGGTCAACAATCCGTAAAACCGTAGTGGTCTGGGGAGACTGGACCGAGGGAGGACAATCGATCACGACATAGTCGTAATCCTGCACAAGTCTTCTGGTCAGGGTATCTAGCTCTGCGCTCGCTGCATACACCGGAACTGCTTCATTGTCTGCAACCGCACGCCATGTTGAAGCGGAGCCCTGCGGGTCGGCATCCACCAGGACAATGCGCTTCTCTTTCGCCAGTCCGGCAGCAAGATTCACGGATAAGGTGGTCTTACCCGCACCGCCCTTGTTGCCGACTACGGCAATAACGGGCATCGATCATCCCTCAATGGGAGTCTTTCGTCGCCAGGGCGTCGAGCTGCCGGGCAAAGTGATGTTGAACCTCATCAAGCTCGCTGTCGGGATCCTTTGCATGTATGGTGATATTCACGTAGTCACGGCCGAACCCCATGTCCGGGTAGTAACCTTCACGCTCGGACAGCTCCGCAGCACTTTCGAGGAAATCACGCAGCGCACGGTAGCTATCGAACTCATAGCGACCTTCCAGGCGTGCCGGTCGCTGACGTTCCTCCCACTGTTGATTCATTGTGAGTCTCCTCTATCAGTTCGGATTCCGGACAGCCCCTATGATATCCGGTTCCTGCAACTGCGCAAGCCATTCAAGCAATTCCCGTGCATGGTTCTGTTCTTCGCCCAGAAGCGCCTCGAAAAACAGACGATTATCGTGATCCCCCATGCGCAGACAGTGGCGCGCAGCTTCGTCATACAGACTAACGAGTTCGTTTTCGAATGCATGGTCGCTCTCTAACAGCTCTCTGAGATTCTGCCCCAGGCGTACCGGCCGCAACTGCGAGGCATTCGGCGCGACGCCGAGGGCCAGCATACGACTGATGATCCTTTCCGCGTGCCCCAGCTCCTCGCTGGCCTCAGCACTGAATTTCCCCGCTACCTCGGCAAGCCCCCAGGAATCGACGAGCCTTGCCTGGGTGCTGTACAGCTGCACCGCAGAAAGCTCCAGACTCAGGGCCCTGCCGAGGTAACCGAGAACGCGCTGATCGACATTGGCAGCTAACATAACCACAGATCAGTCAGTAAACCAGCAACCTGTCATTCAACTACGCTGCGGACGATTGCCCATCGATTCGCTCAGTACGGGTTCGACTTCGCGATGCGGACGGGCAATGATATGTGCCGCCACCAGGCCATCACCAACGCGTTCACAAGCATCCGCCCCCGCGCGTACCGCTGCGTTGACTGCACCGGTTTCACCTCGTACCAGTACCGTGACATAACCGCCGCCCACGAACTCGCGTCCGATCAGGCGCACTTCAGCGGCTTTCGTCATGGCATCCGCGGCTTCTATAGCCGGAACAAGTCCGCGTGTCTCAATCATACCCAGAGCAATGCCGGTAGTTTCATTGGCCATGGCCTGTTTCTCCTGTAGTTTCAGTTGTACAGAACGCCCTTACTGTCAGGCGGCAGCTTCGGACGCAGCACCACCGGTCGGCAGTACGGGTTCAACTTCACGGTGAGGACGTGCAATGATGTGTGCTGCCACCAGGCCGTCGCCGACGCGCTCACAGGCGTCCGCACCTGCTCGCACCGCTGCATTCACGGCACCGGTCTCACCACGAACCAGAACGGTAACGTAACCACCGCCGACAAATTCACGACCGATAAGACGGACTTCAGCGGCCTTGGTCATGGCGTCAGCGGCTTCAATTGCCGGAACAAGTCCGCGGGTTTCGATCATACCCAGTGCGATCCCATAATTTTCATTTGCCATCTTTGTGTCTCCTACAATTTAGACATGGTTGAGTTACTGAAATAATCGCTACAACGTCTGACCCGTTGCCACGCTTTTACCGGTCGGCTGAACGTTCTCGGCCTCCCAGAAATCGATAATCCCGCCGATCGTCAGATCGGTCAGAATCTCAAAATTACCCGCCGCATACCGCGCCGCCGATCCGCTCAGGGTAAAGACCCAGTTACCCTCGCGCACCCCGACGGGATCCACGGCGACGTGCTGCTTGCCCTTATTGTCGCGCAGAACACGCAAACTGATCTGCTGCAGTCCGCCAACACGAAGGGTACACACCAGCGGAGCTTCGACCTGAAGGATTTCCATTACGCCTCGGCCTCCTCCGCTTCCTGTTCGGGTTCCCAGTGATCAATAATGCCGACAATCGTCAGATCACTCGGATACTCCTTACTGCCGGCCGCTTCGCGGGCGGCTGAACTGCCAACGCAAATCACCCAGTCACCGGGTTTACAGCCAACCGCATCCACAGCAACCAGCTTCGAACTGCCATCGCGCACCACCTGCATGTGCTTGTGCTCGAGTCCGGGGATGCGGTTGGTCGCGACCAGCGGTTTTTCCACCTGACAGATCTTCATCAGTGAGCCCCCGCCGTTGCCTTTGTTTTCACGGAGCAATCCAGTATTTCGATCTGGCCGGATGCGTTGATATCGCGCACGACCTGTAATGTATGTAAAAGACCACGGTCAGTCAGATCGCGATAGCGATCATGCAGGGCATCCGCCACACGCCGACAATGTTGTTCGGCACGTTCCCGCTCACCGGGTACATTACCGTGATAGTCATAACGGACCACAATCGGAACCGGCAGGCCTTTCGAAACATAGAGACCGGAAAAAATACTTATGCCCACGTCCAGGTCACCAGCCGCTTCCTCAACGGTGTTGAGGTAAGAGAAGAAAGTCAGGTTACGCAGCTGTATTTCCTCGAAACCGATGCCTGCCCCGATAAACCTTTCGTTATGGCCGATATCGCTGTAATGACCACCGTAGTTGCTACGCACGTACTCTACCTGCGACAGGTTATTGGTCAGCAGGTGCGCCATGAAACCTGCCATGCCATCAGACAGGCTGTTTCCAGCCTTCTGCAGGATGAGATCGACGATCCACTGCCTGGCCTGGCTGGCGTCCATGTGCACGGTAGCGTCATAGACTTCCAGGCTGTCAATATAATTATCCAGGTCGATATCACCATTGGCGTTTGGCAGATGGATGCGAATACCATCGGTATCGGTATCCATGCCGATCAGCAAGCAGTCGATCGATGCCCCGCAGCAGTACGTGTTCTGCACTGCCTGCTGGAAACCCATGAGGCGTTCGAGACCGCCGGCTGCCGCCCTGGCGGTATCCGAACCATGCGCGGCACAACCCTGGTGTACGGGATCGACCGAGCTGTGGTGATATACCACGGCCTTGAGATAACGCGTCGGCACATCTGCCGTGTTGGGCACACCTTCACGGAAACGCATGAGTTCGGTGCGTGTCCACTTGTCCAGGCTGTCATCGATGTCAAACATGGCGCCGGCATAGGAACGACGGCGTACAGCCTTGGATGGCAGACGCAGAACATAACGGATTACGTGAGCCAGGCGTCCGTCGGCACAAGGCGAGACATCCAGAATATGAAAACCGCACTCCTGCAGGAAAGTATCGAAAGCGGCATCGTCGCTATTACCCAGCGGATCACGCGAGAACACGTCATCACAAAAACGGTGGTAGGTTTCGAACACGCTCCAGGCATACAGGCTGCGCATATCCAGATCGCCTACCCATGCGTTCTCGAGTAACACCCCGGGCAACGCGAATCCCAGGTGCGATTCGGCAATCCGCTGCGCCTTGCTGACGAAATCTGTTTCGTGTTGCAACGCGGAAACCTTTTTCAGCGTCGGTACAATGCCGTCGAAAGATTCCTTGACGCTACGCTCGTAATCATAGAGAAGCGCATTGTCCCGATCCTTGCACAACGGGTGGTGCGAGGTGGCGACAGGATGCAGGCCCGCAGAACGCCCGTTCGACGGGTGCGTAGCGGCACGTGCGCCGGGGCGGCCGAGCGGGGCCGTCACCTTGCGCTGCGCTGCGCGATTCTGCTTGTAACGTGTGTTCAACATGCCGTGTCGTTTACTCGTTGCTGTTTCCGTTGCGATATACAATCGCTGCCTAGCCGCGTGCACCACCCGAATAGGTGATCAGCGAACCTTTCTCGGTGTTGCCGCTACCGCCGGTCACCTTGCTGCTTGGGAGCGGCACCTCGTCGTTACGTTTCTGTGCAACACTTTTCTGCGCAATCGCCATGGCACTCGTTGCACCCATGCGCATGGTCGGATTGCGCCGCGTCGCCGAGGTACCCTCGGTACCAGTGATATTGCTGCCACGATCCCAGTCATCTCCGGTGATCTTCAGCCCGGCATCCTGGCCTTCCCCGGTAATGCGGGACTTGACCCGGCCTTCGAATTCCTCTGCCACGACGGGACGAAGCTCTTCCGTGTGGACCTTGTCCTTGCCAAAACGGGCCTCTTCGGTACCGGTTACCTTACCGGTGGCCATGCCGAACGGACCGGTGATGCCACCCTTTTCGTACTGGTTGCCGGTAACGCCGGTGGAACCGATGGCATGTTGTGCACCACCCGAAGGCTGCTCAACGCTGAACTGCTGCCAGGGCGCAGTCGCACCGATCGGCTGCGGAAAATCCGGGCTTGCGGTATCCGCCGCGGTGGCCGGACAGGCGGCCGCATACTGGTCGGCCCCGACATAAGGCGTACCCGAGACCGGTTCACAGGCGCCCTTTGAATCACCGGTCATATCACCGCCAACACCGGGTTGTATGCCCGTCATGGGCATACCAGGCGTGCTTCTCAGCTGCCTGGTGCGCACATTCACCATGGCTGCGTCTTCAGCCTGGCAGAAATTTACGGCTTGCTCCGCGCCGGCGTACGGCGTTCCGGTGACAGCCTTGCAGCTGCCGGGCTCGTTACCGGTCACCCTGCCCTCGCGATCGGTCATGGTACCGGTCACAGTCATGCCCTTGTTGGTTGCAGAGACACCAACCTTGCGATCCTGCGGTTCAGGCTTTGTACTGCAGAAACCGCTGTACTGTTCCTCTCCGATGTAGTCATCGCCGGTGATATTGCGGCAACTGCCGGCTTCGTCACCCGTCATCTTTTCACGACGGCCAACCGTGGTACCGGTCACACTGCTACCACGCAGGGTGGTGCTGACACCGACCTTCTCCGGTGCGTTGCCGATATCCGATGGCTTGGTGTACTGGGTACCGGTCAGCTCACGCTGCATACCCGGCTCGTCACCGGTGACCCTGTCGGAACGACCCACCTTGCTGCCGCTCACGGTCTTGCCTTTCATGGTTTCAGCCATAGAGACCTTGCGTGGCGACTTGCTGGCGAATTCTCCGCAGTACCCCTGCTGTTGCTCGGCGCTGATGTACTCGTTACCCGTTACGTTCTTGCAGGTACCCGGCTCGTTACCGGTGACCTTCTCGCTGCGGCCGATACGGCTGCCACTCACGGCGTTGCCATGCGAAGTCGTGGTGACGAGAACCTTTTTCGCCGTCGACGGGGCGGGGTCCGTCTGGCAGAAATCGCGGAAGATGTCCGCGCCCAGGTACTCGGTACCGGTAATGGTGCGGCAGGTACTCGGCTCGTCACCGGTCATACTGCCGCTGCGACCGACCATGGTACCGGTAACGGTCTGCCCCTCTGTCGTCTCACTGGCACCGACTTTCCAGGGGGCGTCCTGGGCTGCGCCGGTGCTACCCCCCTTTCCCGGGCGCACCCGCCCGCAGGGACGGGACTTTTTCTGGCCCGCGCCGCCGCTCTTGCTGCGCTGTTCACGCAGTGCCTTGGAAAGATCGCGACTGCTCAGGTCCGGATTTCCGGCACGCGCAGTCTGGGCGGCAGTGACGCCGTTCTTGCCTACACCGGACTTGCCACGCGAAGACAGGGCCTCACGGCGAGCCAGCGAAGCGGCACGGCCAATGGAACGGCTGATCGCCTGCCTGGCCTTCTGGACCGCAGCCGTGCCATTCGCTGCGAGTGCCGTCGTTGTGGTGTTCATGCGTGTCTTGCATTCCGTACGCGTGCCATCACAACCACAGCCACAACCTTTCTTTTGCTGTGTTGCGCCGCTGGTCTGTGGCGCAGGCGCTGCTGCAACGGGCGCGGATGTCCGACCCTTGCCACCACTGTCCACAGATCGCGTTCGATCCTTGCTCTGAATCGCCGCCTTGCCGTTGCCGGACATCGCCTGGCGGCGAGCCATGGAAGCGGCACGACCACCGGAAGACGGCGCGCG
>JARFQV010000300.1 GCA_029287615.1 Pseudomonadota bacterium
GTCGATTACCTGAAAATCGATGGCTCCATCATTCGGAATATTGCTACTGATGAAGAACGTCAGATGAGAGTTCGGGAGATCATCAAACTGGCCCGATCACTGGACAAGCAATGTATTGCAGAGTGCGTAGATGATGCCAGCAGCCTCGCTGTGCTATGGCAGACCGGTGTTGACTTCATCCAGGGTCATTTCGTACAGGAACCCGATGATTCGATGAGTTACGACTTTCATGCGGAGATTGCCTGATCGGCGGGCGAAATTATGTTGCAGTCCGTGTTTAACACTGTGAGTGAACGGGGCAGACACCCACTGTCAACCTCAGTCCAGGATATGGGAAACAAGACCATCTGCCAGCTTGGGTTCAAACCAGGTGGATTTTGGCGGCATAACCTTTCCGGCATCCGCGACAGCGATCAGGTCTTCCATACCCGTCGGAAAGAGAGAGAAGGCAACTTGCATTTCACCACTGTCGACCCGCGCCTCCAGTGCCTCCAGTCCGCGGATACCGCCCACGAAGTCAATACGAGGATCACGTCTCGGATCAGTGATACCGAGCACAGGCGCGATCAGGAGATCATCCAGCAGGCTTACATCAAGCCTGGCCACCGGATCATCCGGAACCGGAGCAGTGACATTCAGGCGATACCACTGTCCGCCAAGATACATCCCGAATTCCGCAGGGCATTGAGGGTGAACAGCCTGCGCGGCAGCCCGTACGCTGAAGTCCTCGGTAATCCGTGCCAGAAACGTCTCCGCACTCATGCCATTCAGGTCGCGAATCACGCGATTGTAGTCAAGGATCAGCATCTGGTCGTGGGGAAAGATCACCGTAAGGAAATAACCGGACATGGCCTCACCGGCACTGACCGCAGCGGTAGCTGCGTGCCGGTCCCTGGCTACCCTCGCTGCAGCTGCGGAACGATGGTGTCCATCGGCAATGTACAGCGATTCCATCGCATCGAAACCCTCACTGATACGATCTGCTACCGCGGCATCACGCACAACCCAGATGGTATGCTGGATACCATCATCGGCCACCACATCGACCTCTGGCCGGTCATGGGTAAGCTCCTCCAGCATAGTATTCATTTCCGGCTGCGACTTGTAGGCCATCAGCACAGGCCCGGTCTGGGCATTGAGTGCATCAATCTGGCGAACCCGGTCGTCTTCCTTGTCGGGCCGGGTAAATTCATGCCTGCGTATGCGATTGGAAATGTAATCGGTCACCGATGCAACTGCGACCAGCCCGGTCTGCACATGTTCTCCGCGAGTCAGGCGGTAAACGTAGTAGCACGGTTGCTGGTCCCGCACCAGGATGGACTCGCGTATCATCCGATCGAGATTCTCGGCCGCTTTCCGGTAGACCGCCGGATCATGGGGATTGATGTCCTCGGCAAGATCAATCTCTGCCTTGGAAATATGCAGAAAACTCCAGGGATGCCCCTCTGCCCTTACACGCGCCTCGGCAGAACTCAGCACATCATAGGGAGGCGCAAGCACCTCGGCAGCATATTGTGGTACCGGCCGGAGTCCGGCAAAGGGGCGAATCAGTGGCATGTCTGGTTCCTGTTTTCTGGGTACGGGGTCAAGCCGGCCCTGACAAACCATCGTAGCGCGGTTGCATCAGGGATACCGGGATTTCGGAAAAACCGGAAGAATAACACATCCTGCATACCGCGCCGTTTCGGCCAAGGTTCAGTGACCGCGGGGATTTCATGATGGAACAAGATACCCGAGCAGACAAGCCGGATGCAACAGCTGGTAATGAGCCGGAAGAGAGTAGCACTTACCCGGACATTCCAGCAGATGCCGACTACGGTGAAGCTGTTTCCGCCCGGTCTCCCGGGGGTGAATCTGCGGCGGCGGAGAATCACCGAACGCGCTTCTTCAGCTGGCTGAATCCACGCACTTTGATGCGATTCCCCCTGGTCTACCGGCTTTCCATGCTGATTACAGTGCTGGTGGTGACATGCATGAGCCTGCTTGGAATGATGATCATACAGCACCAGACGCAGATACTGCACACACAGATCAATGAACTTGGCAAGACCCTGGTAACACATATGGCCAGCGCAGCCAAGGAGCCATTGCTTGCCGAGGACCACCTGGCACTGGATGTGCTCACTACCAGCATGGCGAAAAGCGATATCGTACTTGGCACGGCTATACTGTCCCTGGATGGTATCAGTGTCGCCCAGGCAGGCGTGGTGCAGTTCAACGATGGCATATTGCCATCCGAACGCCTGACGGAGTTGTTGCGGAGTTCAGCGGCAACAACGGAGTGGCGTTGGCAACCATTTTCCACGGGATCGAGGGTCCTGCCTACCACTTTTATCAGCCCGGTCAGTTTCCGTGACGTTATCGTCGGTTACACACTGATCACCTTCAGCCGGTCCACAATGGAAGAATCGGTACAGCAAACGGTACAAGCCATTACCGGCGCCACCTTAATGATGATCATCATCGGGATCGCGATGTCGTACGCGATCAGCAAACGCCTTTCCCGTCCGATCGACAGATTGATGAATGCGAGTCGTGCTATTGGCGAGGGCCAGTACCAGTTTCGATTCAACGAACGGCGCGAGGATGAAGTTGGACAGTTAATGATGGCATTCGATCAAATGGCCGAAGGCATGATGGAGAAGTCAGATGTAAAAGATGCGCTATCCCGTTACCTGTCTCCCAAGGTGGCTCGCGAGGTACTGTCGAATCTGAGCAACGTTACCCTGGGCGGTAAACGAATAGATGGAACGGTACTCTTCGCTGATATCGTCGGTTTCACGGAAATAGCAGAAAACATAGATCCCGAAGAACTGGTCACCATACTGAACCGGTATTTCACCCACATCACCAACGCCTGCGAGATCAACCACGGAGCAGTAGACAAATATGTCGGGGATGGCGCGATGCTGGTCTTCGGTGCACCGGAACCGGACCCGGACCATTGCTTTCACGCTGTTTCCTGCGCTCTGCTGATCCGAAAGCTGGTCGATTACGAAAACCAGAAACGCAGGGAACTGGGCCTGTTTCCGGTCCATTTCCGCCTTGGACTCAATGCCGGCAGCATGCTCGCCGGAAACATGGGTTCACAGGAACGAATGGAGTACACGGTGGTTGGTGACACGGTCAACATGGCTTCACGCCTGAGCACAGTATGCAACAGCGGAGAGATTGTGATCAGCCGGGACCTGTACATGATGAACGGCATCAGGGAGAAGGTGGTTGCCTGTGAACACCAGTCCATCCGCCTGCGCGGGATACAAAGCCCTGTAACGACCTACCTTGTTGAAGACCTGACCGCCGCTTACCAGGAAGTCATAGACGAACAGTTTCTTGCCATACTCTCAGCCGAAGAGGTCAGTAGCATTTAATGAAAATGAAGCCGGAAATACTTCTGGTTCTGCTGCCACTACTGGTAACAATCACCGGTTGCCCGCAAGTGGATACCCTGCGGCCCTCTGCCAATGAGCCTGCCTACCTGGAGAACCTGCTGCAAAACAGACAATACAAGCGGGCACTACAGTTACTCGCCGGCAATCCCACACTGGACAGCCCGGCAAACCGCGAGCGCATCATACTGCAGATGCGGAACTTCGAAAACATCACTATCGCAGAGGCGCAGGCACTGCAGGATGAAGAAGATCTGGCACAGGCCATCGAGCGGCTGGAGGGAGCAATTTCCGTTCTTCCTGAAGAGAACAGGCTGCAACCCTACCTGTACCAGCTGATTCAGCAACGAGACGCACGCCTTCACCGTAACGACCGGCAATTCCTGCTGGCACGGGCACGCTATCACGTGGGCCAGTACGACTATTATCAGGAACAGACCTTGCTGAAGTCACCCAGTTACAGCCAGCGCTTGCGCAAGCAGCTACACGATAGAGACACCGATGAACTGGCCAATGGACTGCTGGAGTGCGGCAAACAGGCTCTCAGGGACAAGCAGATGGAAGTGGCTGGTGAATGTCTTGAACTGGGCAGCAGGATCCGCAACGATGAGGCAATGCAATCCGCCTATCAGGAATGGAAAAGCACCAACGAGCTGCTGCTGGCACGGGCGGAAAAAACACCGGCCGTACGCAAGACAGCACCGGTAAAACGCGTTGCAAGGGCCAGCACCAAACCGGACCCGGAACAGATCAGGCAGGATCAGATCAAACAATACAGGGTGGAAACAGAGATGGCACTCAATGACAGCGACCTGCTCGGCGCACAGCAGTCACTGTTACGCCTTGAGGAGACAGGCGCGAGCGAGGAGATCATCCTGCCGTTACAAACCCGTCTTGGTATTGCAATACAATCACGGGTTGATTTTCTTCTGCTGCAGGGGAACCGTCAATATCGTGCGGATGCCATTGAACAGGCCATGCAAAGCTGGCAGCAGGCACTGAGGCTGGACCCCGACAACCTGGAAGCGAAGGAAAGACTGGAAAGAGCGGGGAAGGTTCTCGAGAAATTGCGTGAACTCGAGGACACCGCGCTCGTCAATTGACTTCAATGGTGTCTACGCGCTGATAGCCACGTGGTAATTTGCGCCCTCGTCGGCCGCGTTCACCGGCATACTCCTCCAGCTCCGCTGCCTTCATGGTCTTGTATTTTTTTCCTGCGTAAACGGTCAGTTTTTCCGTACCCCGTATCGAGGCCAGTGCAACCACGGCCTCTTCCCCGCTCTTCAGCAGTTTGGCAGGTATATTGATGATCTTGTTGCCTTTGCCCCGTGCCATTTGCGGCAATTCCGAAACCGGTATCACCAGCATGTAGCCCGATGTGGTCACAGCCACGATCCGGTCCGCTGCCCGATCCTTTATGGACACGGGTACCATCACCCTGGCGCCAGCGGGTACTGAAATGACCGTTTTCCCGGACTTGTTTCGTGTTATCAGGTCACCGAGCCTGGCCACGAAACCATAACCCGTATCGGTGGCCAGCAGATACAGGTCATCCGGCTCACCGGACAGCACACCCACGAATGTCGCACCATCGGGCGAATTGAATCGGCCGCTAAGCGGTTCACCCTGTCCGCGTGCGGAAGGCAGGCCATGGGCGGGTGTGGCATAAATGCGCCCCGTTGAGTCCAGGAATAACGCCAGCAGGTTGCTACGCCCCCGGGCGGCACCGGCCAGGTTGTCGCCTGACTTGAAGTTCAATTCAGCGGGATCGATCTCATGTCCCTTTGCGACGCGCACCCAGCCATTTCGAGACAGCACAATCGTGACCGGATCGCTCGGCACCAGAGTGGATTCATCCATGGCCTGGGCCACAGGCCGCTCTATCAGAGGGGATCTTCTCGCATCACCGTATTTTTCGGCGTCTGCGCTGATCTCCTTGCGAATCAGCGTGCGGAGTCTGCGCTTCGAGCCGAGTGTCTTTTCCAGAGAGTCACGTTCATCGGCCAGTTTTTCCTGCTCGCCGCGAATCTTCATTTCTTCAAGGCGGGCCAGATGGCGCAGTTTGAGGTCCAGGATCGCGTCGGCCTGCACCTCCGTCAGATCGAAGCGCTGCATCAGTACCGGCCTGGGATCATCCTCGCGACGGATGATCGCTATAACCTCGTCGATATTGAGATAGGCAACCAGCAGACCTTCCAGCACGTGAAGCCGTTTGAGCACCTTCTCCAGCCGGTGCTCGAGTCTCCGGCGAACGGTGCCGGTACGAAACTCCAGCCACTCGGAAAGGATCATGCGCAGATCCTTGACCTGTGGCCTGCCGTTCAGCCCGATTATGTTCAGGTTGACACGACTGGTTCGCTCCAGATCCGTAGTGGCAAACAGATGCTGCATCAGGCCATCCGTGTCAACCCGGTTTGAACGTGGCGTAATCACCAGCCGGGTCGGGTTTTCATGATCGGATTCATCCCTCAGGTCACTGACCATAGGCAGCTTTTTTGCCACCATCTGGGCGGCAATCTGCTCCAGAATCTTGCTTCCGGAGACCTGGTAGGGCAATGCGGTGATGATGATATCCCCGCTCTCGATCTCGTAACGGGCGCGCATGCGCACACTGCCGGAACCGGTTGAGTAGATCCGCACCAGTTCCTCGCGTGGCGTGATAATCTCCGCCTCGGTGGGATAATCCGGTCCAGGGACATGTTCGCAAAGTTCCCTCGCCGTTGCCTTCGGCTCTTCCAGGAGGTGGATTGCCGCACTTGCCACCTCACGGAGATTGTGCGGGGGAATATCCGTTGCCATACCCACCGCGATACCGGTTGCGCCGTTGAGTAGTACCGAAGGCAGGCGCGCTGGCAGCAAGGCGGGCTCTTCGAGGGTTCCATCGAAATTCGGGGTGAAATCAACCGTACCCTGATCCAGTTCCGATAACAGGGTCGCGGCAAACGGCGCTAGTTTCGCCTCGGTGTAGCGCATGGCTGCGAACGACTTGGGATCATCCTGTGCGCCCCAGTTTCCCTGGCCGTCGATCAGCGGATAGCGATAGGTAAATGGCTGGGCCATGTGCACCATCGCTTCATAACAGGCTGAATCACCGTGGGGATGATACTTGCCGAGGACATCGCCCACCGTGCGCGCCGACTTTTTATGTTTCGCACTGGCAGAAAGGCCCAGCTCCGACATGGCGTAAATGATGCGACGCTGAACCGGCTTGAGGCCATCGCTGATATGCGGCAGCGCACGATCCAGAATTACATACATGGAATAATCCAGGTATGCCTTCTCGGTGTAGGTCTTCAGCGGCAGGCGCTCAATACCCTCGTAATCCAGATCCAGTGTTTCCATAATCTTTACCCGGTCCGGCATGCATCCGCATTGCATGCCTGCTCACAGTTCAGTTGTTTGCTCCAGCGCTTATCCAGCTCTGTCGATCACAGTTCTCCGCCAGGCAGTCACTCAGGTAACCGCAAGATCACCGGTTTTCTCCAGCCAGGTACGCCTGTCGGGAGAACGTTTTCTTGCCAGCAGCATGTCGAAAACCTGGTGAGTGTCATCCTCAGGTTCAACAGTCAGCTGGACCAGCCTGCGTGACTGCGGTGCGATGGTGGTCTCCCGCAATTGCATGGGATTCATCTCTCCAAGCCCCTTGAATCGCTGCACCGATACCTTGCCCCTGATGTTTTCCGCTGCGATCCGGTCCAGTACACCCTGTTTCTCTGCATCGTCCAGTGCGTAATACACTTGCTTGCCGACATCGATCCTGTACAGGGGGGGCATGGCCACATAAACATGACCTGCCTCGACCAGGACATGGAAATGACGCAGAAAAAGGGCACAGAGCAGAGTTGCGATATGAGCGCCATCGGAATCCGCATCCGCAAGAATGCAGATCTTGCTGTAACGTATTGATCCGAGATCCGCCGAACCTGGTTCCACACCAATGGCGGTGGATATATCGTGCACCTCCTGGGATGCCAGCACTTCGGATGAATCCACCTCCCAGGTATTGAGGATCTTGCCGCGCAGCGGCATCACCGCCTGAAAGTCCCGGTCACGTGCCTGCTTGGCCGACCCTCCCGCCGAATCTCCCTCCACCAGAAAGAGCTCGGTTCTGCCCGGGTCGTCTGAACTGCAGTCCGCAAGCTTTCCCGGCAAGGCAGGTCCGCTGGTGACCTTCTTGCGTACGACCTTCCGACCCGCGCGCATGCGCCCCTGGGCGTTCTGGATCGCCAGTGCGGCAATGCGTTCACCGGCCTCGGTATGCTGGTTCAGCCAAAGACTGAAAGCATCCTTCACAATACCGGATACAAAGGCTGCGCACTCCCGTGAGGACAGTCGTTCCTTGGTCTGGCCGCTGAACTGCGGGTCCTGCAGTTTCACCGACAGGATGTAGCTGCAGCGGTCCCACACATCTTCGGGCGCCAGACGGACCCCGCGGGGTAACAGGTTCCTGAATTCGCAAAACTCCCGGATCGCGTCGGTCAACCCCATACGCAAACCGTTGACATGCGTCCCTCCCTGTACGGTCGGGATCAGGTTTACATAGCTTTCCGCTATCGGTTCGCCTTCCTCGGGAAGCCATACCACGGCCCACTCTGCTGCCTCCAGGTGCCCCTCCAGATTCCCCGTGAATGCATCTTCCGGCAGGGTGAGTACATCATCCAGGGTGCCTTCGAGGTAGTCGACAAGGCCATCATCGTAATACCACTCCAGTTTCTCGCCACTGGCCTCATCGACCAGGGTTACCTGCAAACCGGGACAAAGCACAGCCTTGGCTCGCAATACATGCTTGAGCCTCTGCAATGAAAATTTCGCCGAGTCGAAATAATCCGGGTTGGGCCAGAAATGCACGGTGGTACCCGTATTCTGCCGTCCAACCTTGCCGATTTCCTCCAGCCCGGAAATCACTTCACCATTGGAAAAGGCCATGTTGTATTCCATGCCTCCCCGCCGGACCCACACCTCGAGGTGCCGGGACAAGGCGTTGACCACAGAGACCCCCACACCGTGGAGTCCTCCGGAAAAACGGTAGTTCTTGCCGGAAAACTTCCCGCCAGCATGGAGGCGGGTCAGGATCAGTTCCACTCCCGGAACACCCTGCTCGGGGTGAATATCCACCGGCATACCACGGCCATTATCCCTGACTTCCAGTGAACCGTCCTTGAATAAAGTGACATCGATACGGTTTGCATAACCGGCAACCGCTTCATCCACACTATTGTCAATAACCTCCTGCGCCAGGTGATTCGGACGCGAGGTATCGGTATACATGCCCGGGCGCTTGCGTACCGGATCCAGCCCGCTCAGGACCTCGATGGCAGAGGCATCATATGTATCGCTCATCGTCTACTGCAGTCTCCCCATGGCTTGCCTGTTCTGCAACTCTAGATACCCCCTCAATAGTCCTCGTAGCCAAAACTGCCAACCGCGCGCAACCGACGCCGGATATCCTGTACGGTCAACGCCGTTCCAGATGTATCGCACAGGTAATTCCGGTACAGGACGAATCGATACCGGTCCTGGCCTCCACCGGTGATGGTCACCCAGTCTGAATCCTGGAACGGGGACCATGTCTCATCAATACCGTAGGCATATCGACGATACTGCCGCCTGGAACAGTGAATACCCTCGAACAGGATGTTGCGGGCACCTCCGGAAGATTGCAGCACCACCGTATAGCGGACCACCCCGTCCTTGCCGACGGTGAGGGTCTTCGAGTCCAGATAGACCTGGAAAGGATAGCCGCCGGCTACCTCGACCTCAAACAGGGATGCTTTCTCGGGAAAAGTTGGCACTTGCGTGCCTTCTTCCAGCCAGGATTCCGGCTCGACCACCTGAATCGGACTCCAGCCCTCCTCCTCCTCTACACCGGTTGAATTCGCAACCAGCGGGAAGATGCCGATGGCCAGGACAGCGCAACAGGCAATCACCCTGCCCGAATGCAGTTTCAGCAGTAATCCCCTCATGGGGCGCACAGTCTAACCTGTACGAACGGTGTCAGGAAAGCCTTTCAGCCGAGAAACGCCCGGCAGTGATTCCCCGGCAGCCGGAATCTATTCAGTATCCGTCTCATCCTGTCCGCAGGACGGCGAGACCGGCCTCGATCGCGGGATTGACGCAACGCCCACACAACGGATTCACTGAAGGTCGGCGACAAGGGCCCTGCGGAAATTTTCTTCCAGTGGAACGACCTGTTGCCGGTAATCGTCGTGATCGATGCCGATGCCAATCGTCGATCCGCCCGAGGCACTCGAGACCATCTCCGGTGAAAGTTCGAATCGCAGGAAATGTACCGAAGAGGTTTTTTCCTCGTTCTCCCGTTCGATGTCCTCATCAGCGATGGCATAGACACGGCTGTGCCCGTCCACCTGCACCCAGACCCTGTCCTCGATACCAATCAGTTTTGCCAGGACCTTTTTGCGTTCCCCGGCATCGGGTACCTCGATCATGAAAGTCGCTTTCCAGTTGCTGCCGTCCGGGATCAGCGGATTGTATGTGGATAGCTCCTCCTCTATACCAGCCGGTTCGAATATCCGCTCGATACGCAGCATCTCCTGGATCTGGTACTGGATGGTCAGCCTGTCCTCGAAATAGACGGTGACATAGGGACCGATGTGTACGATACGGTCCTTCTTGTGGGCAATGACCCGGGTGCGGAACTCCGGTCGTTGTTCGGCATACTCCTCCAGACTGTAGAGATCACTTCGCTGTAGTCTATTCATGTGATCCAACCCTGAAATTTCATAAAACTGCCTGAATGTATTGCAGGAAATTGATATTGCATGGAGATTTCCGAAGCCATTCCGCACCCGCAATCCGGTGCCCCTGGGTACATCCCTCTCAAAGAACCGGTAAACGAGCGGGCTTGTGCATGATTTACAGATCTCCCCGCCTATATCCCGTAGGCCCGGCGCAGCAGGCTCAGCGGGTGCTCGGGTGCCTGCCCGTCCTTCAGGCCATTCTCGATCTGATGGCCCGCCATCGGGCAATCGCTGCTGTAGTGATCCGCCTGCGACCTCTCAACACGGGTGGTCACCGGCTTGCAGATCTTCATCGATATTTCATGTGTCTCACTCTTCACAGCATAGGTCCCGTCATGTCCCGAACAGCGTTCGATGACTTCCACCGTGGTCTCCGGTATCAACTGCAGAAGATCACGCGTCTTGAGACCGATATTCTGTACCCGCAGGTGACAGGCAACATGATAGGCCACCGAACCCAGCCTCCCCTTGAAAGCGGTATCCAGCTTGCCATGCTTGTGACGGATCATCAGGTACTCGAAAGGGTCGTAAATCGCATCACGAACCCTCGCCACCTCCGGATCATCCGGGAACATCAGGGGCAGTTCCTGCTTGAACATGAGAACACAGGAAGGAACCGGAGCCACAATATCCCAACCCTGCTCGACCAGGGCCGCAAGTCGGGGAACATTTTCTTCCTTGGCCGCGACAACCGAATCCAGATCCCCCAGATCCAGCTTTGGCATCCCGCAGCAGCGTTCCCTCTCGGCAATCGTTACAGGGATGCTGTTGTGTTCGAATACAGCGACCAGGTCCTCGCCGATCCGCGGCTCGTTATAGTTGCCATAGCAGGTGGCGAACAGGGCAACACGGCCACGGGTCGGACCTGCCGCCTCCGCTGCCGGCGCCTCTGTATACTGCCGGTCCTTCAGGCGCCGGCGCAGGGCAGTACTGTGGAAGCTTGGTAATATGGCATCGGGATGAACTCCCAGAACCCTGTCCAGAATCTTGCGGACGACCGGACTGCGATTGGAGGCGTTGACGATACCGGACACGACCGGTATGCCGGCCAGCCTGCCCACCGTGTCGGTTGAAGTCAGTATCCGGTCACGCCGGCGGACCTCACCCTTCCTGAACCGGACCGCCTTGGCACGCAGCATGAGATGCGGGAAATCAATATTCCATTCATGGGGAGGCACATAAGGACATTTCGACATGTAGCACATGTCACACAGATAACAGTGATCGACGACTTTCCAGTACACCTCTCTGGGTACACCATCGAGTTCCATGGTATCGGATTCATCGATCGCGTCGAAGAGCGTGGGAAATGAATGACACAGGCTGAAACAGCGACGACAGCCGTGGCAGATATCGAAGACACGCTCGAGTTCGCTGAACAGCTTGCCTTCATCCTGAAATTCCGGACTGTTCCAGTCTATGGGATGTCTTGTCGGCGCCTCAAGACTCCCTTCACGCGGACCCTCCTTATTTCCGGGCATGAGCACGACTTCCTGTAATTGGTCCAGTATGGTTAGATGGCGGATGCGTGGTAGTGATTATCGTGCCCTCACGGATCTGTCCTGCCCGTTCGTACACCTGAACTACACAAAATGTGCGAGGTGTTGGCAGAGGGTGCTATGAATAGCCCCCTCTGCCACCCGATCCGTTCACTCGTCCATCGTATCCAGCGACTTCTGGAAACGGTTGGCATGCGACCTTTCAGCCTTCGCCAGGGTCTCGAACCAGTCGGCGATGTCATCAAAACCTTCCTCTCTCGCCGTCTTTGCCATACCGGGGTACATGTCGGTGTACTCATGTGTCTCACCGGCAATGGCGGCCTTCAGGTTATCGGATGTTCCGCCAATCGGTAATCCCGTAGCCGGGTCGCCCACCTGCTCCAGGTATTCCAGATGACCATGGGCATGACCGGTTTCACCTTCGGCCGTCGAACGAAACACAGCGGCCACATCGTTATAACCCTCGACGTCAGCCTTTGAGGCAAAATACAGGTACCGGCGATTTGCCTGTGACTCACCGGCGAATGCATCCTTCAGATTTGATTCAGTCGAACTGCCTTTCAATTCCATTCTATTTCATCCTCCAGATCATCGGCCCGGTTGCACGAGCCGAATTTAGATTAATTCTAAAGCCCTGATAAAGTATCCCAGGTACAATCCTGTGTCAACCGCACAGCGTCGCGAATTGACCCCTGCGCGAGTGCTGGGGTAACGTAAGCTGATTACTACCGAGTTGCAAGCCATGGCAAGAAAAAACAAGCAATCTCCCGCTTTCGAACAGTCGCTGGAAGAACTCGAGACCCTGGTGGAAAGGATGGAAGAGGGGGAACTCAGCCTGGAAGAGTCTTTGCAGTGCTTTGAGCGCGGTATCCAGCTAACCCGTAGCTGTCAGGAGGCCCTCAAGCACGCTGAACAGAAGGTACAGATCTTGCTTGAGAAAGAAGGTCAGGCCGAAATAGCCCCGTATGAAGGCGAGCCCGAGTAATCCGGAACTCCTGGCCTTCATCAGTACCCGCCAGAACCGGCTGGAGCACGCACTGGAGCGATGGCTGCCATCGGCAGGGACGCACCCGGCTCACCTGCACCAGGCCATGCGTTATTCAGTACTCGGGCAGGGCAAACGACTGCGTCCACTGCTGGTGTACGCAAGCGGGCACGCACTGGGTAATCCAGTGGCACAGCTTGATGACCCCGCCTGTGCAGTGGAACTGATTCATACTTATTCCCTCATCCATGATGACCTGCCTGCCATGGACAATGATGACCTGCGCAGGGGAAAACCAAGTTGTCACCGGAGATTCGGTGAAGCAGATGCCATTCTTGCCGGTGATGCCCTGCAGTCACTTGCCTTCCAGGTCCTGTCCAGCGGGCATGAGACCTCCATCGGGGCCGCAGAAAGACTGCGCATGATCGAGACCCTGTCCCGTGCCGCAGGCTCCAGGGGGATGGCCGGTGGCCAGTCGATTGACCTGGACGCGGTCGGCCGGCAGCTTAATATCGCCGAACTGGAAGACATGCATATTCACAAGACCGGTGCCCTGATTCGCGCCAGCGTACTGCTGGGCGCCCTTTCCGGTCCGGGCATAGACGGGAAGATTCTGGAATCTCTTGATCATTATGCTAAATTCATCGGTCTCGCCTTTCAGGTGCGCGACGATATACTCGATGTAGAGGGTGAGACCGAGGACCTTGGCAAGCACAGCGGTGCGGACAGGCACCGCAATAAACCCACCTACCCGGCACTGCTTGGCCTGTCCGCTGCGAAACAGCAGGCTGACGAGCTCTACCGACTGGCCCTGGACAGGCTGGAGGTACTCGGTGCCGATGCCGATCCCCTGCGCTGGCTGGCAGCCTACATTGTAAACAGGACATACTGACACTTTGCTCCCGGTTCAGGTAAAGCCACGTCAGTGGCAGTACCCTTGAAAACCAAAACAACAAAGCTGATAATTACAGGTTTATCGACCTGATCGAACATGGCCATCCCCGCAAAGTATCCCCTGCTGGAACAGATCGACTCGCCGGCAGCGCTGCGTTCCCTGCCTGAAAACAGGTTGCCCCAACTCGCCGGCGAACTGCGCAGTTACCTGATTGAGACCGTAAAACGCAGTGGCGGTCATCTGGCGGCGAATCTGGGCACGGTTGAATTGACCATCGCCCTGCATTACGTTTTCAACACACCTGAAGACCGGCTGGTCTGGGATGTCGGGCACCAGTCCTATACCCACAAGATACTGACCGGTCGTCGTAACGCAATGCCTGAAATCCGCACGCGGCTGGGTCCTTCCGGTTTTCCGAATCGCGCGGAGAGCGAGTACGATGCCTTCGGCGTCGGTCATTCAAGCACATCCATCAGCGCCGCTCTGGGCATGGCAATTGCGTTGGCAAACGAGGGCCGGCCGGATCATGCCATCGCCGTGATCGGCGACGGCGCCCTTTCCGGCGGACAGGCCTTCGAGGCCCTGAACCATGCAGGCGACCTCGGCGTCAACCTGCTGGTCATACTGAATGACAATGAAATGTCGATCTCCAGGAATGTCGGCGCCCTATCCAACTACCTGGCTCGCCTGCTCTCGGGAAGGCTGTACTCCAGTGTTCGGGAAGGCAGCAAAAAGGTCCTGGACAACCTGCCTCCGGTCCGGGAATTTGCCCGTCGCGCCGAAGAACACATGAAGGGCATGATCGTACCGGGCACATTGTTCGAGGAACTCGGTTTCAATTACATCGGCCCGGTCGATGGTCATGACCTGAGCAGCCTGGTCAAGACACTGAAGAACGTAAAGGCCCTGAGCGGCCCCCAGTTGCTTCATGCCACGACCTGCAAGGGCAAGGGATACGAACCCGCAGAAAACAATCCCTGCGCCTGGCACGGGGTCAGCCGCCTGAAATCCGAACAGGCACCCTCGGCTTCAGCCCGGAGCGATGGCCCCACCTATACCCGGGTGTTCGGAGAATGGATCTGCGACATGGCCGCCAGGGACGAGCGTGTAATCGGCATCACCCCTGCCATGAAGGAGGGATCAGGACTGGTATCCTTCGCCGAGCGCTTTCCCGAGCGTTTCTTCGACGTGGGGATTGCCGAGCAACACAGTCTGACACTGGCAGCCGGCATGGCCTGCGAGGGACTCAAGCCCGTTGTGGCCATCTATTCGACCTTCCTGCAACGCGCCTATGACCAGTTGATTCACGACATTGCCCTGCAAAACCTGCCGGTCCTGTTCGCAATCGACCGGGGCGGACTGGTTGGACCGGACGGCCCCACCCACGCGGGCAGCTTTGACCTCAGTTTCCTGCGCTGCATACCGAATATGACCATCATGGCGCCGGCAGATGAGAATGAATGCCGGCAGATGCTCTATACCGGCTATCTGCACGAGGGTCCGGTTGCTGTGCGTTACCCGCGCGGGCATGGACCGGGCATCTCCGTCAACCCGGAGATGACCGCACTGCCTCATGGAAAGGCCAGGCTGCTGCGCAAGGGATCCAGGATCGCCCTGCTGGCCTTCGGCAGCATGCTCAGCCCCGCTATGCAGGCTGCTGACGAGATCGGCGCCACCCTGGCCAACATGCGTTACATAAAACCACTGGATGAAGCGCTGGTTCTGGATCTGGCCCGAGGTCACGAACTGATTGTGACCATTGAAGAAAACGCCATAATGGGTGGCGCCGGCAGTGCCGTGAACGAGTTTCTGGCCGCCCGCGACGAACCAGTATCCATACTGAACCTGGGACTACCAGACCGTTTCGAAGGACATGACAGCCGGGAAAACCTGATTAGCGGATGCGGCCTGGATCCGGCGGGCATCGTGAATGCCATCTCGGAGCGGCTTAAGGTCCAGGATTGCCATCGACAACCCACTCGGGTAATATCTTAGTAAATTAGTCAGGAATTTCCCGTCGCGGGAATGGACATACCTCGCGTAACAGTGCATTCAAGCCCAGGTAAATACAGATGACCCCGACCGAAGCAGCCAAGCCGCTGGATAGCAGCATCGCTGATGTGCAGAGCAGCCGCGACACCCGGCAGATACCCATTGACAAGGTGGGTATAAAGGACATCCGCCACCCGGTACGTGTGAAGGACCGCTCCGTGGGGGAACAACACACCATCGCCAACTTCAACATGTATGTGAATCTGCCCCACAATTTCAAGGGCACACACATGTCCCGTTTCGTCGAGATCCTCAACCGGCATGAAAGGGAAATCAGCGTAGAATCCTTCAAGGAGATGCTGCACGAGATGACCGACCGGCTGGAAGCCGAATCGGGGCACATTGAAATGACCTTCCATTACTTCATCAACAAGTCCGCCCCCGTCTCCGGTGTGGAGAGCCTGCTGGACTACGAGGTATCCCTGATCGGTGAGATCACCGGTGATCTCAGCAGAATGAATATCAAGGTCGTGGTGCCTGTTACAAGCCTGTGCCCCTGCTCCAAAAAGATCTCGGACTATGGCGCGCACAACCAGCGGTCTCATGTTACGGTCAACGCCAGGACCCGTGGCTTTGTCTGGATCGAGGACCTTATCGATCTGGTCGAGAAAGAGGCTTCTTGCGAGTTGTACGGACTACTCAAGCGGCCGGATGAAAAATTCGTTACCGAGCGTGCCTATGATCACCCCAAGTTTGTTGAGGACATGGTGCGCGATATTGCCGCCCGGCTGAATGATGATGAGCGCATCACCTCTTATACCGTCGAGTCAGAGAATTTCGAGTCCATCCATAACCACTCCGCCTACGCCCTGATCGAACACACCAAGGAAGACACCTAAGACCGGGTCAGACACGGACGCCCGCCGTCTCCAGGAGACGACAGTGCGTTACCTTTCTTATCAACACCTTAACAGCCTCCCACACCCGAACCGTCGCCAAACAGTGACGCTATGCGCTGGCCACGAGCCGGTACATTACCGGGCCACTATATGGTTTTTCATGTATCTATCTGTTCCCCGTCAGCTTTCAGGATACTGGCATCTTCTTTGCATCAGCTGGGTACCTAATCATCCGGGATTAGTGACAGCCGGTATAGGCAATAACGACCTGCACCGAAGACCACGCAAACAGAATGAGTGCATGGACAGCAAATCGATCCGCCTGCCGCCCGTCACTGGCAGAAAAATCCAGGCTTCGACTTCCAACACCATGATACGGCCAACGATTCTCCACCTGCTTGCCTGCCTGTTGGTTACGGGTATCAGTCTGCAGGCAACCTCGAGCCTGGCAGCGCCGCCTGAAAAAAAATGGGCATCCGGTCGAATACTGGTCCAGCCACAGGCAGGCCTGGATATCAATGAATTCAATACCCTGCTGCAACGCCATGGCGGACGCAGCAAGAAGCGTCTGGCCGGGCCGAATATACATATCGTGGAGGTTCCCACCCACGCGGAAGAAGCGGTGGCAGCCGCGCTGGCGCGTAACCCACGTATCGAATTCGCAGAAAGAGACCGGCTGTTGCCACCTGATATTGTTACCGCCAATGATCCCTATTATCCGAATGCATGGCATCTGACGACCATCAATGCACCGGAGGCCTGGGACACCTCATTCGGGAATAATGTGATCGTGGCAATCCTTGATACCGGCGTGGATGCCTCCCACCCGGACCTCCAAGGTCAGCTCCTCAGCGGCTGGAACGCCTTTGATGGCAATGCAGATACCACGGACGTGGATGGTCATGGCACCAGTGTTGCCGGAGTTGTAGCCGCCCGCAGCAACAACGCCGCGGGAGTCACCTCCATCGCATGGCAGGCAAAGATCATGCCCGTACGCATCAGCAGGCCGGATGGCTGGGCCTACACCAGCACCATCGCAGACGGCCTGATCTGGGCCGCGGACCACGGCGCCAGGATCGCCAATATCAGCTATGAGGTTTCGGACAGTGCCACGGTAAGCATCGCGGCAGATTACATGAGAGCCCAGGGCGGAGTCGTCATTGCTTCTGCAGGCAATGGTGGCGATCAATTATCCCTGGCACCGAATCCCTCCATTATTACTGTATCAGCAACCACCTCGGGCGATACAAAGGCCAGCTGGTCCAATTACGGCGGCGTGATCGATATCGCGGCTCCCGGAAGCAGTATCTGGTCGACCAAGATGGGGGGCAGCTATGGAACGGTCAGCGGCACCTCTTTCTCAAGCCCCGCCGTTGCGGCCGTTGCCGCCCTGGTCATGGCAAGCGATCCCTCGCTTGACCCGGCCGGGGTGGAGGATATTCTGAAGAACACCAGTGAAGATCTCGGGACTCCCGGTCAGGACGATCTCTATGGCCATGGTCGCATCAACGCAGCTGCAGCACTCAGCGCGACGGGAGGATCCGTTACCGCGGATGGAGACCTGAATACGGACGGCTTGGTCAACGCCGCCGATGTGTTGATCGCCAACAGGATCCTGGCGGGACAGATCACCCTGACAACGGAATTGCGCCAGCGCGGTGATGTTGCCCCGCTAGTCAACGGGGTTCCGGCATCCGATGGTAACTTTACGACGGGTGACGCCCTCGTTATCCAGCGCAAGGCGCTTGGGCAAGCCGTTTTTTAGCCCAGCGTTCACACCCGCAGGGCCCGGTCTCGCCGGTGACGAAAAATCCAGGCTAGAATTTCTTGCTGAGGGTCAGCTTTCGGCCGTCATTGACCATCTTCAGCTGGCCCAGAAAGGACATGCCCAGCAGCACCTGGTCCGGTTGTGGACCATCGAGCACGGCGGCGCCGATGTTGTGAAGCTGGATGTCACCCACCTTGACGGCATCAAGCACCACCTCATAGGCTCGCTCGATTCCAGAGGCGGTCTTGACCGCAGAGGGTTTGCCGTTCACCCGAAAGTCGATACCCAGCCTGCGGGCCTGTGCGGAATTCATGGCAATCTGTGTCGCTCCGGTATCCACCAGAAAGGAAACCGGCATACCGTTAATGCTGCCGACGGTGGTAAACATACCAGCCCGGTCGCGCCATATCTGCACCTCTTTCTGCGGCGGTGCCCGCAGTGGTTTACTGGATATCCGGCCATCCAGCCTGGCGGTGATCCGCTCACCATCGACTTCCATCACAGCCGATTCACTGTCTGCCGAGATCAACAGGATACCTTCACGACTCTTTTGCCCAACAGACAGGGTACGGCGCTTCCCCTCCACCAATACAACCGCACGATCCTTGAACAGCCCCAGCACACGCACATCCCGTTCGGCGGTCGCCAGCTCGGCAAACATCGCCAGGGTAAAGAGGAAAATTGGCAGGTATATTCGCAGACGCATTGATCACTCGCAGGACAAACAGAACCGGTACAGATATATCGTCACCATTGCCTTCAGGTGAAGTCTGTCGCCCACCGGAATCAAAACATGCATACGGTCCGCAGAACCGGTCATATCATCGCCTTCGACTCGCGCGGGAAGATGAGACCGGTTCTGGTTATTCTGCCGGAAGGCTTTCTGCGAGAAGCAGCCCTGGCCCGATACTCACTACAGGCTCAACAGCCACACGATCATCTGCAGCACCATAGCCGCCATGACACCGGCCAGCAGGTCATCGAACATGATCCCGAACCCATTGCCCAGATTCCGGTCCGCCACGCGGATAGGCCAGGGTTTCCAGATATCGAACAGGCGGAACAAAACAAATCCGACCAGCACCCACTGCCACCCATGCGGTGCGAGGCTCATCGTGACGAGATAACCGACGATCTCGTCCCACACGATCGCCGGATGGTCATGCACACCCAGATCATCAGCGACCGTTTGACAGATCCAGACTCCGGACAGAAACAGCAAGCTTACGATGCCCAGATAGTAAGGGAGTGACAGCCCCTGCAACAGCAGGTACAGCGGTACTGCCATCACGGTTCCCGCTGTACCCGGCCCCCAGGGGACAAGACCGCTGCCGAAGCCATAGGCCAGTATGTGGACCGGTCGTATGAGATACTGTCGCGGCACTGCCTTTCGGCTACCCATGATCATCCCTTCTTTGCATTGCGCGAAAATGCTCGTAGCCCTCACGGGATGGCTGGTAGTCCACTCCTTCCTTGCGCTGGCAATGCAATCCGGGTTCCGCCACGATCATGCCTATCGGGGTACAACCCGATAGTCTGCCGAGTTGCTGCTCCACAGCTGCGCGGTTTTCGGATGGCACGGTAAAACAAAGCTCATAGTCATCCCCCGCGACCAGTGGCAAATCATCGCGCAGTTCAGGCTTGTCGGGAAATACACGGTCCAGAATTTGATCGAAGGCCCTGGAACGCGGTACCCGGTCAACCTGCAAGACAGCACCAACACCACTGCTGTCGAGGATATGGTGCAGGTCGGCCAGCAAACCATCAGATATATCAATCGCCGCCCGGGCCAGGGATCGCAGGATGATACCCTCGGCAATGCGCGGCTCGGGCCGCAGCAGCCTGCCGGTAATGAAGGCGTCCGGCTCGTCCTCTACTCTCAGCGCCCCCGTCAGATGCAGGCCCAGACCGGCATCGCCAAGTGTGCCGGTTACATAAATATAGTCACCGGCCCTTGCACCGGAACGTCGCAGCGAGGCACCAGCCGGCACCAGACCATGCGCCTGGAGAGTAATGGAGAGAGGCCCCTGCGTGAGGTCGCCCCCGATCAATTGCACATCAAAACGCCGTGCCAGTGTAAACAGGCCGTCGCTAAAGCCTTCCAGCCAGTGAGGATCAGCCTCGGGCATGGTCAGGGAAAGCGTGGCCCATGCGGGCACTGCCCCCATTGCGGCAAGGTCACTCAGGTTGACCGCCATCGCCTTGTGCCCAATGGCATGCGGGTCCGTTCCCGATAAAAAATGGACCCCCTCCACCAGGGTATCCATGCTGACTACGAGTTCCTTGCCCGCAGCAATCTTCAGCAGCGCACCATCATCTCCGATTCCGGCGATCACGTCCGGCCTGTGTATGGCCTGGCGGGCAAAATAATGAGTGATGATATCGAACTCGGAATCTTTCATGATCTTGGGACGATACTATGGGCACCGAATCAGACGGCCCGGCAGTCACAGCAGAACAATTACCTCACTCAGACCGTGCTTTTGCCAGTGGTTTTCATTTCCTGCTTGCGGATTGTGCGAGCTGCGTGATCCAGCACGCCGTTGATAAAGGCATGTCCCTGATCAGCGCCGAACTTCCTTGCCAGCTGGACCGCTTCGTTAATGACCACACGGCAGGGGATATCCGGTCTCAGAATCAGTTCATAAGCGGCAATTCGCAGTATTGATCGTTCAACAGGATCGACCTCGGTAAGCGGCCGGTTCAGACTACCGGCAAGCCCCGCTTCGATTTCGTCCAGGCACGCTGGTACCTGGTGGAGAATTTCCGTGAAGTATTCACGATCAACTCCCTGGAAATTCTCGTTTTCAAGAAACTGGGTCTCGATCCGGTTGAGTTCCAGACCGGAAAGATCCCATTGATAGAGTGCCTGCATGGCCAGGCGCCGCGCACGTGTCCGGGCGTGTCGGGTAATACCGGCTTGAACCTGGGTACCGCTCACATCAGTCGCCGAGCTTACCCAGCAGATTGATCATCTCGATGGCGGATAGTGCCGCCTCGACACCCTTGTTTCCTGCCTTGGTCCCGGCACGCTCGATTGCCTGTTCAATCGTATCGACGGTCAACACGCCGAAGGCGATCGGCACATCGCTCTGCAGGGAGGCGGCGGCCAGTCCCCTGGCGCACTCTCCAGCCACATACTCAAAATGTGGCGTACCACCGCGTATAACCGCCCCCAGGGCAATAATGGCATCGAACCGTCCACCGGAGGCCAGCCGCCGTGCAACAAGAGGCATTTCATAGGCACCGGGTACTCGCACGATATGCAGGTCATCCTTGCTTGCTCCGTGACGAACCAGGGTGTCAACCGCACCACCCAGCAGGCTTTCGACAATAAAACTGTTAAAGCGTGACACCAGCAAGGCGATTCGCGCATCACGCACAACCAGATCACCCTCGATTTCATTCATATTGCTCATACGGATCAGTCCTGTCTGTCTGTAAATTCCGGATCAGTCGCCAGCCACGTATTCCACGATATCCAGCCCGAAACCGGCAAGTCCGTGCACCTTTTTCGGAGAGCTCAGCAACCGCATATGGTGCACCCCGATATCCACCAGTATCTGCGCGCCGATACCATAATGCCTGAGATTCTCCGGCATCTCCTGTGAATGCCTTGCGGACGAATCACCACTGATCCGCAGTTTCCTGATGTGTTGCAAAAGCTCATCGGCCGATTCCCCCTTGCGCAAAACGAGTACGACGCCATTACCCTCACCGGCAATACGCTCCAATGCCTTCCTGAGTGGCCAGCCACAAGCCGTTAGTTGCGCCCCCAGCAGATCGCACAGGGTATCCTGCATGTGTACCCTCACCAGGGCCGGTCTTTCCGGATCGATCTCACCGCAGACCAGAGCCAGATGCAGGTTGCCCTCGATGCTGTCCCGGTAGGAAAACATCCGGAAAACACCATACTCGGTCGGCAGGAAACACTCATCCATTCGCTGCACGGTCTTCTCGTTTTCGATCCGGTAGCGAATCAGATCCTCGACCGTACCGATCTTCAGAGCGTGCCGTTCAGCAAAGATCTCCAGGTCGGCGCGACGTGCCATACTGCCATCCTCGTTCAGGATCTCGACAATCACGGCCGCCGGCTCCAGTCCGGCAAATCGTGCAAGATCACATCCCGCCTCCGTGTGGCCGGCACGGGTCAGCACACCACCTGGCTGCGCCATCAGCGGGAAGATGTGTCCGGGCTGTACAATGTCAGCAGGCCCCGCATCCGGCGCGACAGCCGCCTGTACCGTTTGCGCGCGGTCATGCGCTGATATACCGGTAGTCACATTCCGGGCCGCTTCGATCGATACCGTGAAATTGGTCGAGTGCTTTGCATTGTTGTCGCTCACCATGAGCGGCAGTTCAAGCCGTCGGCAACGCTCCCGCGTCAGTGTAAGACAGATCAGACCACGCCCGTAGCGAGCCATGAAATTGATATCCTCGGCACGCACCAGGGGGGCCGCCATGATCAGGTCGCCCTCGTTTTCCCGATCCTCGTCATCCATAAGGATGACCATGCGGCCCAGACGAATATCCTCGATTATCTCTTCTATGCGGTTCAACGCCATGACCGGGTAACCTGATCCGTCTAGGACCTGTTCAGAGGCCCCAGGAAACCATGTTCTGCGAGGAGTTCCCTGGTAATACCACCCGAACCGGTCTGCGCGGCACGATCACCGAGCAACAGGCGCTCAAGGTATCGGGCAACCAGGTCAACCTCGATGTTTACCCGGCGACCAGCCTTAAGATCACCCAATGTTGTCTCCCGCAGTGTATGCGGAACCAGATTCAACGCAAAAACGGCCCCGTCCACTGCATTCACGGTAAGACTGACGCCATCAACCGTAACCGAACCTTTCTCTGCTATATAGCGTGCCAGCGTATCCGGAACCCGGATAGCGAGACGCATGGAGCTGCCAGCCTCCCCGATATCCTCCACTGTCCCGACTGCGTCGACATGCCCGCTGACCAGATGGCCGCCCAGACGTGTTGTCGGTAGCAGCGCCTTCTCCAGATTTACCGTACTGCCGGTCTGTAAATCCCCGATAATCGTCCGCGACAGGGTCTCCCCGGAGACATCCGCACTGAAGCCGTGCTCTTCCAGCTCCACCACGGTCAGACAAATCCCGCTCACTGAAATACTGTCGCCCGGTATCACGTCTCCAAGATCCAGCGTGCCCGTATGGATACGCACACGCCTGTCCCTGCCCCGGTTCTCCAGGGCGGATATGGTCCCGACGGCTTGTACGATTCCGGTAAACATCCTACGGTCGTCCCGACTGGCTGAATTCAGCCACTTGGCAGAATTGTTCTAACAGTAATAACGTACTCTAGCAGAATCAGTGGGTTACTGAAATCAGAAGTATCGGCGATAACGATACACCGCAGGGGCTGTCGACCTGATCACCGGCAGGCTCGCAACTTCAGGCGGGGATCTAAAAAGTTGATGTTCCAGTGATTTCTGAATGCCCAACTACAAACGGATGTTATTCACCGCTCATTAGATTACATGGCTTTCTGAATGTCCAGGAGATGTCCCGCCAACCGGTAGAAAAGCCCGAAATTCCGGTGCTATGGTAAACGGACGATGGCCTAGACAAGCGGCCTTGCACTGATGCGCCAGTCACTGCCGACTGCGCGCAAGTCGATAATCTCCAGCGAGACTCGCTGTTCCATCCGTTCCAGCCCAGGCAGTTGAAACAGGCCGCGTGCCCCCGCGCCCATAATGTATGGGGCCATGTAGATCACGAGTTCATCGACCAGCCCGGCCTGCAGCATGCCCCCCGACAGGGTTGCACCGGCCTCCAGCAGAACCTCGTTGATATCCATATCGCCCAGCCGCTTCAGCACGGCACGAAGGTCCAGTCCTCCGGTCGCCCGGGAAACGTTCAGCACGCGGGCACCCGCATCCTGCAGCACGGCGTGACGCCCGGGTTCATCGCTGCCGGTGAAGACCAGGGTCTTGCCCGGTAATGACAGCATGCGGGCCGAGGCCGGCATGCGCAGCTCAGGATCGATAACAACCCGCACCGGCTGCCTGGGAGGGCGCCCATCCGAAGCGGGTCGGCGAACATTGAGTGAAGGATCATCGGCAAGCACTGTTCCGATGCCCGTCATAATGGCACAGCTCCGGGCGCGCAGGGACTGTACATCGCGACGGGCGGAATCTCCTGTGATCCATTTGCTCTCTCCACTGGCCATGGCGGTTCGGCCATCCACGCTCATCGCGAGTTTGCAGCGGACCACCGGATACCCGGTTCGCATGCGGCGGACAAAACCCGGATTCAGCTCCTCTGCCTGATCGGCAAGCAGACCCGAGTCCACCCGTATGCCGGCCGCACGCAGCCTGCCGATCCCCTGTCCGGCCACTCTTGGATTGGGATCCTCCATGGCGATCACCACCCGTTCCACACCGGCCTCGATCAACGCATCGGTACAGGGGGGAGTCCGGCCATGGTGGCAACAGGGTTCGAGTGTCACATAAGCGGTGGCGCCTGCGGCGGCATCACCGGCGCCTTGCAGGGCATTGATCTCGGCATGCGGCTCCCCCGCCCATTCGTGCCAGCCTTCACCGATAATCCCGCCCGCACCAACCAGTACACAGCCGACCCGCGGATTGGGAGTCGTGGTGGAGAGTCCACGGCGAGCCAGCTGCAGCGCGCGAGTCATGTAGAGGTGATCATCGGCTTTCATAATGCGGGCTGGCCGGGATGCCATACCTGAGCTAAATCAGCAAGACGGGCGGACAGGCGTATCACCTGTATGGGTGGATTCGGCGACGGGCTTAGTCATCATCGGGCAACAAAGGAATCTGGTCCTTTCTGGCCGCCGGTGAAGGCTGGTTTTCCAGCCTTTCGATCTCTTCCCGGAAGGCATTCACATCCTGGAAACTGCGATAGACCGAGGCAAAACGCACATAGGCAACCTGGTCGAGATCCCACAGCGCCTGCATCACCCACTCACCCAGTTGCCTGGATGGCACTTCGCGTTCCCCGCAGGAACGCAATTGGTGCTTGAGTCGGCTGAGCAGCGAGTCCACGCTTTCCGAATCGACCGGACGTTTCTCCAGCGCGCGGTAGATACCGACACTCAACTTGTCCATGTTGAATGGCTCACGGCTGCCATCGTTCTTGACGATACGCGGCATGACCAGTTCCGCTGTCTCGAAGGTGGTGAAGCGATCACCGCAACTGAGACATTCACGGCGACGGCGCACCTGCCGTCCTTCACTGGCAAGCCGGGAATCAATTACCTTGGTATCTTCGGCACCACAAAACGGGCAATGCATATACGTACTCGGGCTGGACGGTTTTCACTACTCACCATATACGGGAAAACGTCGGCACAGATCCTTCACCTTTTCCCTGACGGCATCGATCGTATCCTGATTTTCGATATCATCGAGGATATCGCACATCCAGCCGGTCAGTTCCTCGATTTCGGCTTCACCCAGACCACGGGTTGTTGCAGCCGGGGTACCAACCCGCAGACCGCTGGTAACAAACGGAGATTGCGGATCATTCGGTACGGCATTCTTGTTGACCGTGATATTGGCGGCGCCCAGCGCCGCATCGGCAGCCTTGCCGGTCATGCCCTTGTCTATCAGGTCCACCAGGAACAGGTGGTCGTCGGTACCGCCGGAAACCACCTTGTAGCCCCTGTCAATCATGACCCTTGCCATGGTGCGCGCGTTATCCAGCACCTGCTGCTGGTATTGCCTGAATTCAGGTGACATGGCTTCCTTGAAGGCAACCGCCTTGGCGGCAATCACGTGCATGAGCGGTCCGCCCTGGGTTCCGGGGAAGACGCTCGAGTTCAGTTTTTTCTCGATCTCCTCGTTGGCACGCGCCAGGATCAGACCGCTCCGCGGCCCACGCAGTGTCTTGTGTGTGGTCGTCGTAGTCACATCCGCGATTGCTACCGGACTGGGATAGATCCCAGCGGCAATCAGACCTGCTACGTGCGCCATGTCCACGAGCAGATAGGCGCCGACTGCGTCCGCGATATCACGAAAACGCTGCCAGTCCACTACCCGTGAATAGGCGGAAAACCCGGCAACGACCATCTTCGGTTTGTGTTCATTGGCCAGCGACTCGACCTGCTCATAGTCAATCTCCCCGTCCTCCGGATGCAGGCCGTACTGGACAGCATTGAACACCTTGCCGGAAAAATTGACCTTCGATCCATGCGTCAGATGACCGCCATCGGCCAGACTCATGCCAAGTATGGTGTCGCCGGGCTTGAGCAAGGCCAGGTAGGCGGCGGCATTTGCCTGAGATCCGGAATGGGGCTGTACGTTGGCATAATCCGCCCCGAACAATGCCTTGGCGCGGTCTATGGCCAGCTGTTCCACGATATCGACATGCTCGCACCCCCCGTAATAGCGTTTGCCCGGGTAACCTTCGGCATACTTGTTGGTCAGCACGGTACCCTGGGCCTCCAGCACGCGCGGACTGGCATAGTTTTCGGACGCAATCAGTTCGATATGCTCTTCCTGTCGCCTGCGCTCGGCCTGAAGCGCCCGCCACAAGTCATCATCGAAACCGGCAATCTTCATATCCTTACTGAACATAGGGAGTAATCCTGTAGCAGTACCACGTAGATGTAGAGTGGCAAATAATAGCCTATCTGTCTGGGCTTGCATAACGGCCGGCGAGACCGGCGCGCGCGCCGTTTCAGCCATCCGCCTCGATGAACGCCCCGACCACCGCGGTCCATGCCAGGGCCAGATTCTCCCGGTTATACCCACCGCCGCCCATCGCCAGCAAGCGACCATCGCAGCATTCTTCCGCCAGTCGGCAAAGCCGCCGCGCGGCATGGCCATGGGCGGCCGCGGTATAGCGCAAGTGTGTGATGGGGTCACCGCCCAGACTGTCTGCCCCGCACTGGAATAGTATGAATTCAGGGCCGGCATCGCGAACGAAGGCCTCCACGCGATCCCATGCCGGAAGGAAGGTATCATCACCGGCATCCGGGGGCATCGGAATATTCAGCTTGGTCCCGACCGCCGGTCCCGTACCGGTTTCCCCGGCAGCACCGGTACCCGGATACAGGAAACGGCCGTCTTCATGAAGGTCTGCGAAGACAAGATCGGGATCCCCCTCGAATGAATAGAAAACACCATCTCCGTGATGGGCATCAATGTCGATATAGGCCACCCGCCGAATTCCGAATTCACTGCGCAGTGTCTCGATGGCCACACCACAATCATTGAACACGCAGAAACCTGCTGCCGTATCCCGGCGGGCATGATGCAGCCCGGCTATGGGCACGAAGGCCCGCCGCAACTCTCCACCCGCCAGACGCGAGACCGCATCCAGTGTGGTGCCGACCACGCAGGCGGCGGCCTCGTACACACCGGGAAAGGCCGGCGTGTCTCCGCAATCCAGGTACCCGGTTCCCGACCTCGACTGCTCCCGGACCTGCTCCACGTAGGCCGGGGTGTGAAATCGCTCGATTGCATCCCGCCCGGCACAGACTGGTTCCAGCAGACTGACACGGCTATCGAGGCCGAGCGCGACCAGCCGGTCGCGAAAGGCCCACAACCGATCCGGGCCAAAGGGATGCCCCTCCCCGAATCCATAACGGGCGAGCGCGGCACCGACATACACACCGGTTCTTGCTGGCATACCCCACCATACCACCAGCAGTATCTGCCACAAAGTGGCGTAACCGCAATCACCGCTCCCTTGACTTTGCCCTCCGTCACTCCTTAATGTGAGGCGACATCCAGGAGAACCCTTCCCGCCCGCTTGAATGAAACTGATCTCTACCATTCGCCCCCTGCTCGCGCTGTTCGTCATCATCGTCACCGTGCTGCTGCTGATGATGATGCTGAACCTCACCAACTATGCCCTGGAACTGTGGCAACACCTGCAATCATTGCCCGCAGTGTTTACCTGGCTGGTGGGTGTCACCGTCGGCACGCTGTTGATAACCAGTATCTGGGTTATCTGGCGCATCCTGCGCCCGTCAGCCGGAACTGTGCGCGAAGGCGCACCCGAACCGCTTGATGAGGTATCACTGCGCGAACGGGTACAACAGGCGGAAGTCAGCGGGGTTGATATACAGGAGGCCCTGCACGAACTCGAGGAACTTGGCCGCCGCCGTGTTCACGGGCGCATCCAGATCACCCTGTTCGGAGAGATCAGCAGCGGCAAGAGTTCCCTGATCAGGGCACTGGTGCCACAGGCAGAGGCAGAAACCAGCGTTACGGGCGGAACCACCCGGGAGCTGATGCATTACCACTGGGTAACGGCCGCAGGGGATGAACTGGTTCTGACCGATGTACCCGGACTGAACGAGACCGGGGGTGAACTGGATGCCCTTGCCATGGAGGAGGCGCACCGTGCACATATTGTCGTCTTCGTCTGTGAAGGCGATCTGTCACGTAGTGAGTTCAACGCCCTGAACCCCCTGCTGGCTCTCGAAAAACCGCTCATCGTCGCCATCAACAAACTGGACAGGTACAGCACTGAGGATCAGGATGCGATACGCACTCGGGTACGCGAACGGCTGGAGCAATACCCGGAATTACAGATCGTCGGGATCACGACGCGACCTGCGCAGACGGTGGTTCGGCAATTACCGGATGGCTCGGAAGAAGAAGTCCTGCGCACACTTCCTCCGCTGACCGGTGAACTGGAAAAGGCACTGCAACGTGCCATTGATGGACGCCAGGACCTGCTGGAGAGTTTGCGGGATAATGCCATCTTCGGGCTGGTCGCCTCCAAGCTGGATGATGCGGAGGCTGCGCACCGCCGCCATACTGCCGATGAACTGGTCAGAAAATATACCCGTCGTGCCATCCTCGGCGGCCTCGCTGCGATAAGCCCCGGTACCGATATCCTGATTCAGGGTTATCTGGGCACCAGCCTGGTCAGGGAACTGTGTGCCGTCTACGATGTACCGGCCCGCGAACTGGAGATCGAAAAGGTCCTTGACCTGTCAACCCGCCAGATCCGCAAGGTCCTGCCACTGATACTCGCCGTTGCCGGCAATGCATTCAAGGCCTTTCCGGGCGTCGGTACAATCGCCGGCGGACTGATGCATGCTGTAGCCTATGGCCTGATCTTTGACACCCTGGGTACGTCTGTGGCTACCATACTGGAAACCCGTGGCGAATTGCGGCCGGCACCAACCAGTCTGTTGTTTCGGGAAAAACTGGGCGAGGATCTGGATACCCGGATCCGCAGTCTCGCACGACTCGCCCTGGAGAGCAGCAAGGATCAGAAACGGCAATGACTGACGACAATCTGCAACGGGCCCATGAAAGCCTCAAGCAATTGCTTGATGATACGCAGGTGCCGGATGCCGTACGTGCCGAGCTGAAGGAAGACTTTGTACAGGTCGAGGCGATGCTGGACAAGGTCGCTTCCGGACACATTCATATTGCCGTATTCGGTCGCGTCAGCGTCGGCAAGTCCTCCCTGCTGAACGCCCTGATCGGAGAACAGCACTTCGCGACCAGCGCCCTGCACGGCAAGACTCGACAAGCCGCCATGGCGGAGTGGGAAGAGTACGACAGTGGCGGAATCTATCTCATCGACACACCGGGCATCAACGAGATCGAGGGTGAAGAGCGCGAGCGAATGGCCCATGAGGTCGCAAACCGTTCTGACCTGATCCTGTTCGTGATCGACGGTGATATGACCGATACTGAATTCACTGCCCTGCGATCCCTTGGACAACGTCTTCAGCCCCTGCTGCTCGTGCTCAACAAGTGCGACCGCTACAGCATTTCCGAGCGCGAGGAAATCTGGACCAGTCTGCGCGGGCGCACCGGTACACTGATCGATCCTCAAAACATGATCGAGGCCTCGGCGGATCCACCGCCACGCACCGTCATCATGATCGACCAGCACGGGAATGAAACCGAGACGGAACGCAGATCACCACCACAACTAAAGGCGCTGAAGAACCGCCTGTGGGATATTCTTGAAGCCGATGGACAAACCCTCTCGGCGCTGAATGCCAGCCTGTTTGCCGGCGACCTGAGCGACCGCGTGGCCGAGCGGATCCTTGCCATACGCAGCAGGCTGGGCGAGAAGCTGATCCGGACCTATTCCCTCACCAAGGGAGTCGCGGTAGCCATCAATCCCATACCGGTTGCCGACCTGCTTGCCGTCGCCATGATCGACATATCCATGGTGGTCCACCTGTCGAAACTCTATGGACTGCCGCTCAACAAGGCACAGTCCGGAAAACTGATTCGTACCATCATCGCCCAGATGAGCCTCATCATGGGTACTGCATGGTTGATTCACCTGATCGCCAGCCTGCTGAAGGCAGGTACGGCAGGCCTGTCTACCCTGGTCACAGCCGGCGCCCAGGGTGCGGTTGCCTATTACAGCACCTACATAGTGGGTATGGCGGCAGAACGTTACCTGGCGGATGGAAAATCATGGGGGGAAGGCGGCCCCAAGCTGGTCATCAAGGAGATCCTGGAGAATATCGACAGGGATTCCCTGCTGATCCAGGCACGCGAGGACATCATGGCCCGGGTCCGCGATTCCAGATGACTGCACCCCCGGGTCGGGGAAAGGTCCCCGCACTGGCGGGACCGGTTGCTATAACAGAATCACACCGAGGGCTGTGAAAAACCACAGGGCAAGGACCACTGACCCAAGAACCATATCACGCGTTATTGTTAGCATTGTTATCCCTTGACAGAATTGTATGACGTGTCCGCCTGTCCGGTAATCGTCCAGGCACCCGGTAGTTCGCAACGCCTCGACCATTGAAAACGCTACAGGCCCGCTTTTACAACTCGATTACCGGTTTATGAAACTTTGATTACTTCGGCCCGACACGGGGCAAATGGGTATCATACAGGACTGTCCGGGATTTTCCAGCTTCCCCTTCAGGGAGCATACTCCGTTAAATCGCCTCATTCCGGTTCGGGCAATGCGTTATAATGAAGGGCTTGTTCGTTCAGCTTACCCGGAAGTGAATCTGCCATGGCCCAATATGTTTATTCCATGAATCAGGTGGGCAAGATCGTCC
>JARFQV010000301.1 GCA_029287615.1 Pseudomonadota bacterium
GTTGTGTGCGAATCGTGCGATACAGGTTGTCCTGAATTTCTCCCAGCCGGGTCTGCCCGCGTTCCTTGACCCTGTATTTCCCCTGAAAGCCAAGGGCAAGACAGATATAAAGCAGTTCCAGGATCTCGAGGTTTCGCGCGGGTTCCATCAGCATCCGGTCCAGGATGACCAAGAACCTTTCACCGCCCCACAAGTCATTATGAAAAATACTGAGAAGCGTCTGCTCACTCCAGACACTTTTACTGCCCCATGGGGTATTGAGGACGGTTTCATCCAGCAAGGTGCACAGGGCGTACCTTGCTGCCATGATGATCTCCGCCCTGACTCCCCTTGATTTTGCCACGGCCTCGAACTCGTGTACTTCCTGGACTACATGGGCGCGCAACGAATCGACATCCGAGTGTGATGATGTATTGCGTAACTGGCCGACCAGCGCCAGGAGGGCTGCGGCAGCCGCAACCAGCGGTTTACGTCCGGCATCAGGAATGTCGCGCATCTGGCGCGAGAAAGAAGACGCCGAGTGGCGAGGCGGGGCCCGATCCGGGGCGCGCACGGTCTTGCCGCCTCTTCTCCTGCCCGGTGTCGGCCGGATTACGGTTCGGTCGGAATCTTCGGAAAAAGGATCATCCGGGTTCACTGCGGCTATTCCCTGATCGCCCAGAATTCCATTTCCAGCCCCGGAAACTCGCCACCCAGGTGAATCGCAAAACCACCGGATTGCAGCAAGGGTTGCCAGAACTCGCTCCCGCGATCCAGTTCGAAATAGGCGAATCCTGAATGATAGGGAATCTGGCGTGGCGCCACAGCCAGGGAACGCACCCCGATTCCGGGTAGCTGGTTATTCACCAGATCGCGGATCTGTTCCGGAGAACCGATCTTTACATGGGCCGGGAATCTTCTCAGCAGTTCTTCAAACGGAAGCGCGGCGCTGACCGCCAGGACAAAATCCGCACTGGTCAGCAAGGAACGATCTGCCAGGGGGGCAACCCGGATACCGAATTTCCGTTCCTGCAACGGAATGGCAACGGCCCTTGGATCGATCACCATGCTCAGTGCCTGACGCAGTTCCGCAAACACAGGAGTAAAACTCGCCTGCAGATCATCGTGACAGTATTTAGGGAACGTCACTGGTCTTTTGGTACTGTTTGTGAATGTTGCTATCTCACCCGCCAGCTCAATCGCAAAACGAAACAGGCTTTCCGGATGCAGGTGCCTCAGGGTGACCAGGTGGGCGACCAGCGGTTCATAACGGTTGACGAGCTGCAGCATGAGAAAGTCTGCAATTTCCGCCGCCCCGCCTCGCCCGGACTGGGACACCCGTGCCGCAAGCGCCTCTCCCCTTGTATGCAAAAGGCCCTGGAGTTCCTTCAGGAAACTCCCGAGACTCACGGTCTGGTTGGAATCCATCGCAGGTGGAATGAACAGGTCGTCAAGTACGACATTTTTGTCTTCCCTGACCTCCTTTACCGTCGCCAGTCCGATACGCACGTACCCGTCGGAAGATTTTCTGGCAGGCAACAGGCGCATCCGTAACTCTCCTACCTGCAATGGCGCGCGGATCTCGGCACCGGCATTATTGTCACGCGCCTCGTATTCATTGGTCACGAACCGTGCGAGGCTGTCGGAGTCCCGATTCATATCGGTATCAACCGTACCCATCCTTCTTGCCGGCAAGGCGAGATAGATAATCTCGTTTTTGATATCCTCCGGCACATCGATGGGGGCGGGAGGCGGGTAGTCATCCGGGATATTGAATGGAGTGCCGTCAGGGAACACACCGCTTGCCGATGCAATACCGAACTTCCCCAGGCTCAAAAGCTGATGGTCCAGTTTCAGTTCACGGATACCCCAGGAATTGTTTCTGAGTGCAACGCACCTGGATTCAACATAGTTTTCGATATACCGGTTTTGCTGCTGGAAATGCTGTGGCCTGAGGAACATCCCTTCAGACCAGATCACCTTGTTATTCCAGGACATGGATTCTCCGTTACCGCGTCATTGTTTACCCTGGTGTATGGATACGGCCAGCTTGTCTATGTTGATCCGCAGCCTGACCTTCTTTTTTTTGGAAAGTTTGATGGTTCTCATCACGGATTTTTCTATCTGCACGGGTGCGGACGCCCGCCAGCGCGCCTTCTCTATATTCCTGAATGCCGCGATCACACCCAGATAGCGGGTGGTATCCTCGATCTCGTTTTCGTAGGTACGGGTCTCACCCGGCTGCATGTCGAATTCTTCCCTGGCAATCAGATCATTGCCCAGGGTGGCGTTTTCCCTCTCGTACAGGGAATAGAAATCCGCATTCTCGAAGGAGGCCACTGAACGCAACAGATACAGCCGCACCACAACCGGTGAGGGCCTTCCATTGGGATCCGGATTCAGGTCCTGGGCCGCCTGGATATCGCTATTCAGGCGTATCATCGTCGGCCCGCCCCCACCGCATGCCACCAGAACAGTCAGCGTAATCAGGCCGAATGCCAGACTTACCATTATTTTGCGTAATGACACGCTTACCCCCTCCCTGTGCCTGAATCCGGAAAATACACGCTGCCGGATACTCATCCGCCTGATTTTTTTCTCATCGAAGACAATTTGCGAATCTGCTGGTCATATGCCTGACCAAACACATCGCCAAAGGCCTTCTGAAAATCATCCTCGAAATCTTCCATTAATTTACCATACATCTCGACGTACTGATCCCAGTTTCTCGCTTTTCTGCCGGCGGGCAAAAGACCTCCCAGTTTTGAGTGCTCACCCTGCTTTTCCTCCAGATTCTGCGGGTCGAATCGTTTGATCAAGATTTCGTGCATGGCCTTCATGCCAGACAGCATGGCCAGCTGGTGATCCTTGAGATCCCGGAATGCCTCCTGAATGGACTCCAGCGGCGGCATGTATCCGGTCCCCCGTTTGAATAGCAGGTTTTCCATTGCCTCATCAACACCGATGGAAAACTTCAAGGGATTGTTATGCCTCGGTTGTACCACCGTATGGGTGATTCGGAACTCGCTTTTCAGATTGGCACGGGCAGCGAGTATCTCCATCATCCCCTCGACGACTTCACGAAAAATCTTTCCCAGATTCTCCATCAAGACCAGATCGGACTCCTGCCGGATCAGGCTGCTTTCGAGGGCGGCTCCGCGCAGGAATGCATCCAGCAGAGCGTGATCCGCAGCAAACCCACCTTGCGGTTCCTGTGGCTTTCGGGATTGAGCAGTAGCCCTTGCTGGCTGATCAGCCCCCCCCCTCTCCGGTGTTTCTCGCTGGATCAACCCGGGCGCATCTTCCGGAATTTTATACTCATCGACTATACCCGGGGGCGCTGGCGGAACCTGCCAGGCAGACCGATCCATCGACGGTTCCTGACCAGGACCCTCCGCCGGTTTTTCATCACCCTCTGCCAGATGGATACCCGTCTTGTCCCAGTCCGGCGGGATGATATCATCGGACACAGATGGGGGTACATAATGTGATTCGACAGAGGGTAAATGATCCGGCTGGACGTCCTGCTGTTCGGACAGTTGTGCCAGCGGGTCTTTCTCATCCAGCAGATTGTTCAGAATGTCCCGGTTATCCGTGTCCGGGGAGGGCGCAAACGGATCCAACTCGTCATTTCGCTTCTGACGTGCATCAACTCCTGCTGGAGCATCACCATCTGCTGGCCCGAGTTCGTTGATAAAGTCGGTGAATTCCGATGATTCCGGCATCAAATCGTCCGTCCCGTGATCAACAGCCGCCGCCCCCTCGAAGGCCGGGTAATCTCCCCGACTCTCCGCCGGAAAACCAGCACTATCATCTATGCGAACATCGATTTCGTAATTGCCGATGACCAGACTGTCACCATTGGCAAGCTCGACCTGGTTCCCTTTTCCAAGCGGCTCGGGTGAATGATTCACGAACACGCCGTTGACGCTGGTATCTTTCAGCATATAGACACCATCCAGACACTCGATTGAGGCGTGCCGGCCCGAAATGAATTTCTCCGGGTCTGGCAGTACCCAGTCATTGCTTTCCAACCGACCAATAGAACCTCCCCGGTTATCAAAAACCATTTGGTGATCCACTCCATTGGAGAGTCCCTGCTGTCCAGAAATCTTTAGGTGAAGTGGCATAGGAGTATTAGACTAACCATAAGAGTTTCAGTATATCCTTATTCAAAATATGCCATCATGATAGATAGACAGCAACTCAATCTTTCAATCTAGTATCAGAAACTTGCCGAAATAGTTCAAAGCACCTGCTATCGTGTATGTTAAATATTGAGAAACAGACGAATTTCCGAACCGGTATCTACCCCCAAACAGCTTACATTTAATGAACATCTTAACCCCATTAATCTTTTTTTACTCGCAGCAAAAACGACTTGATGTAAATCCCGCATCATGATCGAAGTCCACCTAGCGGATTATCGAAGTCGAAACCGAACAACCGCGGATTTTCGCCGATGACTGCCGCCGAAAAGATATAGTAGACATAGTCATAGGTCTCCTCGGGGATGCTGTGCTGTTCAAGCAGTGACCAGAAATTACGATCCCGGGGGTTCTCCGGCATTTTCCTGATCAGCCTGGTAACCCGGTTCTCACCCCAGTTATAGG
>JARFQV010000255.1 GCA_029287615.1 Pseudomonadota bacterium
CTTCCGTCATGCGGTCGTGGATCATCGGCAAGATGTCCTCGCGCTTGCTGGCAGGCAGAGGACCGGAATCGTCGGTCTCGAGATGATACATCACGCCACGCTCTACCCGCAGCACCTTGAGCAGACCGCAGTTGTGAACGATATCGGTTGCCTTGCTGGACCAGGGCGAAATCGTACCCGGTCGGGGTACAACGAGTAACTGCTCGCCATCCGCGGAAGCGCCCTCCGCCGCCGGTCCGTACGCCAGCAGCTTTCGCAATCTGCGTTCTTCCTCTTCCAGCAGATGTTCATCCAGTTCGATGAAATGGATGTACTCCGCCCGCATCCGCGTGACGGCCGGGACCTGTTCACGAATCTGTTGCAGCAGCTTTTCCGTTCGAAAGAATGAGAGGGCGAGTGAACCTCGCAGGTGAAACATCAGGCTTGCTCCTAGTGTTAACAGGCCCTGGGGGAAACCGGGAAATACCCGCACGGATATGATCCCGGCAAAGACTACTCGATAAAGATTACCCTGGCTTGCATGGATCGCCGTAACTACAAGCAACGCCGCCGGATAACCGGCCCATCCACCCTCACCTCAGCTGCTCCTGCAGCACCGTCAGGATCCGCCTGGCCGTACCCGAATTTTCACGCTCGCCCTCGTCGTTATTAACGACGATATTGGTAGTTGCACCCTCACCGATCAACTGGATCTGATACTGCTCCGATGAGGAGTCATCATCCGATGACCAGAAGGCGATCTTCGACATGAATCCCTCGTCATCCTCACCAAACGGATCCTTGTACCGGACAAAATAGATCCCGTCGGTCCGGTTCAGGTCATCCACAGTGAAGCCTACCCGATCGAGGGCGATACCTGTGCGCCGCCAGGTACGGGAGAAACCATCATCCACTACCAGCATGGAGCCGCTGTCCGACGTCACCAGGCGGGCGCGCTCCTGTTCAGGTTCAGACTGGTCCAACTGACTGCTGGCCATTTCCTCATCCACCCCGAGGTAGACCATCAAGCGCTTGAGCATCTCGGCCTCCAGCTCCGGGTCCGAGGGCCTCGGCCGCCACATGGTACCGGTGGTATCATCGGCCGATCCGGTCACCACCTCCTCCATACCACGCTGGGTCAGGTAAATATCGGTCGTACCCTCCGCCGGCCCCCTTTCTATCCGCACACGGTACTTGTCACGGGTGGCAGCGGAATAAACGAAATCAGCCACCTTGTTGAGCAAACCGCGGATAAAGTCCTGGGGTATATCGGCGCGGTTCTCGGTCCAGCCGGTTTCCATGATACCGATACGCGGGTCTTCCATGGAGATCAGAAAACCCTGTTCAACCCAGAAATTGCGGATTTTCGGCCAGACCTGCGATGGCGTGGCATCCACTACCAGCCACTGGTCGTCTTCATCCCGCTCCAGCCGTACATTGGCATGTTGCGGCAACACCGCCGAGGCAGCCGTGCTGCGCTGTGTTTCCGTATAACCGGAAAGAGAGGTTGTGCGTTCCTGTACTCCACCACCTGCTGCAGCATTGTCCAGGGCGGAGGGGGGGTCCTGTATGGTCGTGGTGCTCAGGTCAGGGGGAACCTCCAGAGACTCGGATACCCTGCTCTTCTTGTAGTCGGCCTTGGGCTCAGGAAGCACTTCCTTGATGGTACTGCAGGCACCAAGCGACAGGCAAAACAAGGCACCTGCCAATATTCCCGTGTATCTATTCGAATCCATCAATACCATTCTCGCTTATGTGGCCAGGACCCCGGACTGCTCCAGCGCTGTGCGCACGACCCGCTGATTCCCGGCGCCCAGCAGGGTCATCGGGAGGCGGATACCACTGGCGATCAGCCCCATCTCGTACAGTGCCCATTTTACCGGAATCGGGTTGGCCTCTATAAAAAGGTCGCGATGCAGTAGTGCAAGTCGCTCATTGATGGACTCTGCCCGGTCACGATCACCCGCCAGCGCAGCGGCACACATTTCATGCATGGCACGTGGTGCGACATTGGCCGTTACCGAGATATCACCGTTGCCCCCCAGGAGCATCAGCTCCATTGCGGTGGCATCATCACCACTGTACAGATCAATGCGCTCACCGCAACGATCGAGGATCTCCCTGGCCCGATCCATGTCGCCTGTCGCCTCCTTGATTCCAACGATGTTGGAAATCCCGGAGAGACGCTCGACGGTCTCCGGCAGCAGATCACATGCTGTCCGCCCGGGCACATTGTACAGGATCTGCGGAATCGGCACGGCCTCTGCCACGGCCTTGTGATGCAGAAAGAGGCCCTCCTGTCCGGGCTTGTTATAGTAAGGTGTAACCAGCAGACAGGCATCCACGCCGGCATCCATGGCGCAACGGGTCAGGCTGATGGCTTCCTGGGTCGAATTGGAGCCGGTACCGGCAATGACCGGTATACGCCCGGCGACCAGTTCCACAGTCCTGCGGATTACCTCGCAGTGCTCGTGCTCGTCGAGGGTCGCGGACTCTCCGGTCGTGCCCACAGAAACAATCGCATCGGTCCCCTGGCTGATATGAAACTCCACGAGGCGCTGGAGGCTGGAATCGTCAATCGCGCCGTCTTCGCGCATTGGCGTTACGAGCGCAACCATACTGCCATGGAACATACCGGGGGTCTCCGGGGAATTCACCAAGGCGATCATGGTACTTGCGTCGCCTTGTGCTGACAAGACAAAACCACTCCATACGCCCGGCAGGAGGGATAAAAAGTGGTACACTGGCCACTTGGCAGCCAATACAATCGGATTCGGGATGGATAATTCCATTCCTTCCGGAACAGGATACCCATGAGGAAAGATACTTCGATGAACCATCAGCTGGTCATTTCCGCGGTCGGAAAAGACTCCCCGGGGATCGTCGATAATCTGTCACGTCGCCTGCTTGACAGCGGCTGTAATATTGTCGACAGCCGGATGACCGTGCTGGGCGGTGAGTTCGCCATCCTGCTCCTGATCGACGGCTACTGGAATAACATCGCCAAGCTGGAGTCGCTGATTCCCAGCCTGGAAAAGCGCCTTGACATGACCATTATCTCCAGGCGCACCGAGCCCAGACAGACCCGCCGTGATCTGCTGCCCTACGGCATCGAGGTGGTTTCACTCGATCAGCCGGGCATCGTCCATAATCTGGCCCGTTTCTTTTCCTCGCGAAATATCAATATCCAGGAGATGGCGACCACCAGTTATTCCGCAGCCCATACCGGGACCCCCATGTTTTCCGTCAATATCACCGTGGATATCCCCGCGGATATGCAAATCTCGGCACTGCGGGAAGAATTCATGGATTTCTGTGACCAGTTGAATCTGGATGCCGTCATGGAGCCGGTCAAGGGCTGAAATCCGGATCAGGAGGGCCTCCTCCCGTGAGCCAGTAGCGTCAAGCCCCGGTGATCAAGGCAACGGCAATGAAAACTGCCGACTCTCCCATGCTATAGAGGCTGTCAATATACGCAAGGGGTGGCCGAGGCACGTGAATCCGCAGTACCTGGATAGAGAAACACAGGAGCGAGCATGAGCAAGGTGGAAGTGGGTAAAAAGGTTCCCGATTTCAAATTGCCCGCCACAGGTGAGCAAACCATCACCCTGTCGGATTTACGGGATAAAAACGTGGTTGTGTATTTTTATCCCAGGGACAACACTCCCGGGTGCACCCTGGAAGGCCAGGATTTTCGTGATCAGATCAACAAGTTTCGGCGACGCAAGACCGTCGTGCTGGGCATATCCCGTGACAGCATCAAGTCACATGATAATTTCAAGGCCAAACAGAAGCTTCCGTTTGATCTACTCTCCGATGCCGACGAAAAGGTTTGCCGGCTTTTCGACGTTATCCGGGAAAAGAACCTGTATGGACGCAAGGTGCTGGGCATCGAGCGCAGCACCTTCCTGATCGACGGCAAGGGCGTGCTGCGCAGGGAATGGCGCAAGGTCAAGGTCAAGGGGCACGTCGATGAAGTACTGGAGGCCATAAAGCAAATATGAACCAAAAAACGGTTCGGAGGTAGATTCGAGCCAGTCGCATGCAGCTCCGTTCCTTTTTCTCTGCTACCGGTCTTGCACAACTGGCGATCTTCACCCTCGCCTACCTGCTTACCGGAATAATCGGGCTGTTAATACAGACGGGACATGAAGGTATCACGCCCATCTGGCCACCTTCCGGAATCGCCCTGTTCGCCTTCTGCCGGTATGGCCCGCGGATGTGGCCGGTGGTCGCCATAGGCGTTGCCCTGCTCGCCTGGTATGTCGGCCTCCCCCCAGTTTCGGCCGCGATAGCGACCGCCGGTAATATTACCGAGGCCTGGCTGGGTTACTTTCTGATCCGGCGATTTGATATAGAAATCGGTCAACGACTACAGGACACCGTACGTTTTCTGTTATTTCCCGTGCTGCTGGCCCCCGTAAGTGCCGCTACCATCGGCACTACCGGCATGATCATGGGGGGAACAGCCGGTTGGGGCGAAATGCCGATGATGTGGTTCATGTGGTGGCTGGGCGATGCCTGCGGCATCTTGCTGTTTACACCGCTTCTGCATGCCTGGTGGCGCCGCCCCAAAAAGTGGTCGACAAGCAAACGTCTCATCGAATGGCTGGCTGTTATCTCTTTCTCCATGTTTATCGGCTGGCATACCTTTCGCATCAATCATGTTGCGGAGATGCAGGGGGAGGGCAATCTTCAGTTTCTGGTCATGCCCTTTCTGCTGTGGGCGGCGATCCGGCTCGGCCTCCGCGGAGCGACCCTGGTTTCCCTGATCGCCTGCGGGTGGGTTCTCTGGGGCGCGCTCAACGGCTCCGGTCCGTTCGCAACAAGCGATCATATTGTCGCGGGCCTCTTTGAAAGCAGCTTCATCCTGGTGGTCACTCTTACCGGCCTGGTTGTGCAGGCGCTGTTCAGGGAGCATGCGCGGGATATCGATACGATCCGCAAGGCACATGACCAGATGGAAGAACGGGTTAAAGAGCGCACAGTGGAACTCGAGCAGGCCAATGAAAGACTGCGACAGGAAATCGATTCGAAAATACTGACACAAAGAGCCCTGCGGAAAAGCGAGGAGCACCTGTACCGGGCCAAGGAGGCAGCCGAAAACGCCAATGACTCCAAGACACGTTTCCTTGCTGCCGCCAGTCATGACCTGCGACAACCCCTGCAGGTCATAATGACTCATTCAGAACTGCTCGCCATGAAAAACCAGGATCCAGCGCTTGCCGATCCCATTGATCAGCTGGCTAATGCGAACGCAACCATGCAGGAATTACTCGAGAAACTGCTGGATGTCAGCAAGATCGATGCTGGCAGGTTGAGCACCAAACTGACCGTATTCTCCGTCAATACGATACTCAGGGAACTGCAGGACCAGTATCAGCAATCAGCCACCGAAAAAGGGATCGGGCTAAAGCTGGTGCCAAGCAGTGTTGCGATATACAGTGATCCCGCCCTGATTCGGATTATTCTGCAAAATCTGATCAGCAATGCCATCAAATATACAGCGAGTGGCAGGGTACTGATAGGATGCAGGCGACGTGGCAACCGGTTGCGTATCTGCGTCTGTGATACCGGCATCGGAATTGCCGCAGAGAAACAGGAGGCTATATTCGAGGATTTTTTTCAACTCGACAATCCGGCACGAGACCGCAAAAAGGGTACCGGTTTTGGACTCGCCATTGTCCGGCGAGTTGCGAACCAGCTGAAATATCCGCTGTACGTGCACTCGGTACCGGGCAAAGGCAGCTGCTTTGCGATTGATGCACACGTATCCGGGGAAACGGAAAGGGCGTCTGCCGACAGGTCGCAGGCTGCACTGCCTGAATCGACCGGGACGTCTGAAACCATACTGCTCGTTGATGATAACGAGATCGTCCTTGACGCCAACCGAATGCTGCTCGATACGCTGGGCTACCATGTCATTTCCGTACCGGACCCCGATTCTGCCATGGATGCATTGTCGAGCGGCATCCGGGAGACCGAGCTCATCATTTCCGACTATCGACTCTCTGGCGGGATTACCGGGGTGGAACTGATCAGGAAGCTGCGAGCGGAGTCGGGCAGAAATGTACCGGCTATTATCCTGACGGGAGACATCACAATCGGCAATAAAGAAGATTTCCTGCCCGGGAACTGTCTACTTGTTCGAAAACCGGTTGCCGCGGGGGAGCTGAACCGGCAGATCAGACAGCAGCTGGATCATTCCCCCGGATGACTCTGGCCGGGATACTCTCTGGCCAGTCAACCGGATGTACCGCCGGATCGGACGCAATTCCTCCTTCGATAGCGGGAACAGGGATCAGGCAGGCGTTCCTCTCTCTGGCTAGTCATCGGTTTCAGAAACCCGGGCCAGTACTGCATCCTCATCTACTGAATCTTTTGTAGGGCTGCCTTCACTGTGATTCCGCCGGGGCCATGCCTTGAGCACTGCCTGGACCAGGGTTGCCAGTGGTATCGCAAAAAACACGCCCCAGAACCCCCAGATTCCACCGAAGACCAGGACTGCAACGATAATCGCAATGGGGTGCAGGTTCACGACCTCGGAAAACAGCAGTGGCACGAGCACATTTCCATCCAGTACCTGGATAATCCCGTAGGCAATTAAAATCCAGGCAAATTCCATGGTAAAACCCCACTGGAAATAGGCAATGAGCGCTATCGGTACCGTCACTACCGCGGCGCCGATATAGGGAATGATGACCGAGAACCCGACCAGGGTCGAAAGCAGAACAGCATACTGCAATCCCATGAAGGTAAAGGTCGCATAGGTAATCCCGCCTACAATAAAAATCTCCCAAACCTTGCCCCGCACATAGTTACCGATCTGCCGGTCTACGTCATGCCATACCTCGTCGGCCAGACCCCTCTCTCGTGGCAACAGGCGATTGAACCAGTCAAGAATCCGTTGCTTGTCTTTCAGAAAGAAGAAGACAAGAACCGGCACCAGAATGAGGTAGACCAGCAGTGTGATCAGGCTGACCACCGAGGCGAGTGACAGAGACAGTACCCGTTGGCCGAGCGCTGCAATCTCGGTGCGAATACCATCGATCAGGGTAGATATCTGCTGATCCGAAAACAGGTTTGGATACCGGTCGGGAAGACTGGACAGTACCTCATGACCTGCAGCGATCATGGACGGTAGTTGCTGGACCAGCTGGGTAATCTGGTAGGACAGGCGTGGGATCAAACCAAAGACAGAAAATACCACCAGCGGTACGAAGAGCAGGAAAACCAGCATCACCGCAAGCAGGCGTGACGCCCCCCAGCGTTCAAAGGTCTCCACCATACCTTCGAGCAGGTAGGCGATGACAACGCTGGCCAGTACCGGCGCAAGCATATCGCCAAGCGTCAACACGACTGCAAAACCGACGACCAGCAAAAGCGCCAGGATCACTACCTGCGGATCAGTGAAATATCGGCTAAACCAGTCGCTGACGATTTTCATTTCAGGTGCTGTTTTCGCCCTTCAATTGCTGGTACTGGGAACTGAAGATTTCCTCCAGCTCATCGATCACGATGGAGGCGTCCCTGCCCTGCATCAGCGACCTGGCAACCAGGTCCGATGTGGCATTGAGCATTTGCGCCTTGCCCAGCATGGGATAGGTCCTGGAGAGACGCTTGAGTCCCGCGACTATCGTCTCTTCTTCCGGCCGCGGAATCATCTCCGGTTCAGGGATACTCTTCTGCGGTCTTTTTGCCTGTATTGCAGGCGATGGCTGGCGTCGGCCAGCCAGAAACTCCGCAAAGGCGACCAATGTATACTGGTCCTGGGGAGAGAGCTGCCGGAAAACTTCTGTCAATCTGTCCGAATCAGTCGTCACAGGCAAACTGTGGCACGGAAAACCAGTCGCAGGAAATTCATGTACGTTCAGGCCCTGGCAGCAATGTACACGGGATCAACACGATGCTCAATGATCACCTTTATGAGTCTCACAGTAGTTGCGGGCGAAATCGAGCAATTCGTCCATTGCATGGCGCCGAAACTTCTGCTTCTGGTGTACAAAGGAAAAGGGCCGGTACAGCGCGGACTCAAGCTTCAGCGCCACCAGGGTCCCCAGCCTGAGTTCCTTGTGTATGGTTGCCTCCGAGGCAATTGACACACCCATCCCTGCCTCCACAGCCCCCTTGATTGCCTCCGGACTGCCAAGCTCGATGGAGACATGGACAATATCGGGACTCAGACCCTGCTTGCGCAAGTAATCGTAGATCACTTCCCGGGTCCCGGAACCCTCCTCCCGGCCAATATAGGGATACTCCAGGAGTTCCGCGACCGCGATGCTTTCCTTGCGTGAAAGCGGATGCTTGGGCGGCACGATGGCAACCAGTTGGTCCAGTTTGCACTCCTCGACCACCAGGTTCTTGTTCATCACCGGTGATTCAACCACACCGAGATCGATAACATTGTTCTCCACCATGCTGACAATGCCATCGGAATTGGACACCTTCAGGTGAACACTGACATCCGGGTACTTGTGCTTGAAATCACCCAGCAGCGCCGGCAGCATATACTCGGCAATGGTAGTGCTGGCGCCGATGATCAGCACCCCGCTGATCTCCCCGGTCATCTCCCGGACAGCATTTTCCATCTCTTCATAGAGTTCAAAGATCCGGTCTGCATACTCATAGACCCTGCCACCGGCCTCCGTCAGGCTGATCCGGTTATGCGTGCGGTCAAATAGCCTGGTATTGAAATACTCCTCAAGCTGCCGGACCTGGAAAGTAACGGCAGGCTGCGTCATGTGAAGATTTTCGGCCGCCTTGGTAAAGCTGAGCAGGCGGGCAACTGTGTGAAATACCTGCAATCTGCGATCAGACATAATTTCCCCGAATGAGATTCCCTGGCTGCACGATAAAGATCATGTGTAAATCCTTGAGATTCTAAAATAATTCCCCCAAAGACTCCATCTGTAATGCACCACCCGCAAGATCACCCTGCAGGCCAAGCCAAATAAAACACAGACTCAGGAAAAACCGGAAACCCGCACTCAACCATTATCGAAGAATGGAAATACGAGCGTGACACAACACCCTGTTTGCTGGTGGGCAGGTCATCTCCTGTCATGAAACAATAACTTCCCATGATCGTACATCAGCTTATACCGGGTTGATAGTATCATTCCGAAGCATCAGGACAGAGACCGGGCAACTAACCGATAGTTTAGTCTACTATATATACATGATATACATGGTTCTACCAGGACCTGTTAACCCCAAGAGGTTCCGGGAACTCTCATGCAGGAGGATTGCGTTATGAACGAATTTTCACGTCTGTATACCGCGGGCTCACCCGCCCGCCTTTTCACCCTGGTCCTTGTCATGCTAACCATCCTCATACTGACGCCCCGGTTTGCCGCCGCGGAAGACGAGATCAAGGTCGCCTACCATGCAGACTTTGCCGACCCCCGTCGCTTCAGTGCAATGCTGACCAGTATCAACAATATGATGAATTACTATGAAAATGAACTGGTCGATGCGGATGTGCGTATCGTTTTTGTGGCGCATGGTATTCGCTTCCTGACCGATGACAAACTCGAGAATACACCGTTTACCGAGGACGAGGCTCTCAGTGAACGCCGGGACAATCTCAAGGGAAGACTGCTCAGTCAGGCAAAAGCCCGGGGGGTCAAACTTGAACTGTGCGACATCACTCGAACCCAGATTGATCTACCGGAAGATGCGCTGTACGAGCAGGTAACGCTGGTGCCCTCCGGCGTGGTGCGTATCGCCGAATTGCAACAACAGGGATTCGCCTACATCAAGATCGAATAGACAGTCCTGCAGGGATGTGCCACCACAACCGCAAGGCAGGGTGATTGCTCGCGAACAAAACGGACCAGTACGGTCATCGGGATTTCCTCACCCGGCATGTCAATCGACATATTCCCGGTAGCGATTGATATTCATCTCGTTCGCCTCAGGACGCAAGAGCTGACGCCCTGACTGCCTCCAGGGGTTGCGCACCAAATCGACTCACTGATGATGTCGATCCATTCCCTACAGTACAATAGGAAGGATACCCGACCAGGATAATCCCGATTCGTGTTTTCAAATCACATCAGCAAACCCGAGGCCTCCAGCAGCCTCAACCTTCGCCGGCTTTTCGCTATGCGGAACCTGACGATAGCCGGCGCCATCATAGCGGTTGCCTCGGCCACCCTCTGGCTCCATATCGAACTCCCCCTGCTACCGCTGGGTATCATAATCAGCCTGCTCATCGGTCTGAACCTTCTTACCTGGCTCAGGCTGCAGCAACAGCCGAACGTTACAGACCGTGAATTTTTTATTCAGCTACTGATCGATGTGGGAGGCATCACCGGCATACTGTACTACACAGGGGGAGCATCCAATCCGTTTGCCTGGTTCTTCCTGCTGCCACTGATCGTCACGGCGACGGTGCTGCCGCGGATATTCACCTGGAGCATGGCCGGTCTCACGATTGCATGCTATACCTTCCTGCTCTACTTCCATGTCCCGCTGACCGGCATGAGCATGACCCACGAAGGGATGTCCCATGACGGAGGATTCCAGTTGCATGTCTTTGGTATGTGGTTCGGATTCATGCTCAGCGCCGGCTTTGTCGCCTATTTCATTGTCGAAATGGCCTATACACTACGCAAACGTGACCAGTTACTGGCAGATGCCCGCGAAGAAGCCCTGCGGAATGACAGGCTGGTGGCTCTTGGCACCCTCGCCGCCGGGGCCGCTCACGAACTGGGCACACCGCTGGGTACCATGGCAATCCTGGCCAGCGAACTTGAAAATGACTATGCTGGCGGGAAAGATCCTGAACTGCGTGAGAAGCTGCAAATAATGAGTGAACAGGTAGAGCGCTGCAAGGAGGCGCTCTCGGTAATTTCCGCCTCAGCGGGAGAGGTCCGCGCGGAAGGCGGGCATTCCATGCCGGTACGGGATTATCTCGATGGACTCATCGAGCAGTGGCGTGGTCAGCGGCACGGAGTCAGGCTGGAATACAGACAGCGCGGAGACGATCCATCTCCCCTGCTTCTGGCGGAGCGCACACTGTCCCAGGCATTGATGAACATACTCGACAACGCCGCCGATGCCTCACCCGAACATGTCGACATCGAGGCACGCTGGGACAAGAGTCAACTGGTGCTGGAAATCTCCGACCGGGGACCGGGGCTCAGCAGAAAAGCAGCCACCGCTATCGGAGACAGGCCGGTCACCACCAAGGACCAGGGAATGGGAGTGGGACTGTTACTGGCCCATGCAACTATCAGCCGGCTTGGCGGCTCCATTGAGTTTTTCAATCGCGAAGAATGCGGAGCTTGTATACGCATCACCCTACCCTTGTACGCAGACCGCAGGGATCACCCGTACGCATTCTCGCCGGGAAGCGATGCACACGCCTGAAATTGGAATCATCAAGCGGCATCTGTACATGACTGCATAAGCCCGGGAATAACTACATCATATGACTATAAATGAGCTGCCCCGCCTGCTACTGGTGGATGATGACGAAACATTCTGCAAGGTACTGGGCCAGGCGCTGACAAAACGCGGATTCGAGGTACTGATCGCCAACACTCTTGAGGGCGGAATCAATCTTGCCGTTCAGGAAGAGCCGGAATATGCCGTGCTCGACCTGCGTATCGGGCAGGAATCAGGACTGGTGCTGGCGGAACGGCTGGCCGCACTCGACCCGAACACCCGAATCGTGATCCTGACCGGCTATGCGAGCATTGCCACCGCTGTCGAGGCCATCAAACTGGGTGCGATACATTACCTGACCAAACCCACAAACGCGGATGAGATCGTTGCAGCACTGCATCGGGAGGGAGGTGATGCCACCACGCCAGTGGCGGAAAAACCAATGTCCGTCCGGCGGCTCGAATGGGAACACCTGCAAAAGGTAATAGCAGAAAATGATGGCAATATTTCTGCGGCGGCACGCGTTCTCGGTATGCACCGCCGCACCCTGCAGCGCAAACTGGCCAAGCGGCCCGTCCGGGAATAATAACCCTCGCGGATCTCTGCCGTCCGATAAACAGATGGCTCCCACAGGCAATCCCCGACTAGTGTAACTTTTTGGCAACAAAAAAATAATCACTAAAAATATGCAAACACAGTTAATTAGCTACACTTCATAAAATAATTTTTAATATTTGTTGTTTTTTCTCACCATCTGTTTTAAGGTGTCTCATCATGGTTTGAGGTTGGACTTTACCGTTCCCTTGAATCGGGCACGTGTTTTGCGGGGAGGAACTCAACATGCTCAGAACATCAATTCCGAAATGGATTCGTACTTGCGGCAGCGCCTGCCTGCTCGCCACCAT
>JARFQV010000031.1 GCA_029287615.1 Pseudomonadota bacterium
GGTCTCCTCCACGCTGCGAATCGCCGTGAATAGCACCTTCGTTGGCGGTCCCACCGTCAGCTCCTGAACGAGGACGGCATCATCGGTGAAGGCGACAACGGGCCGGCTCTTGTGCCGCTGGGCCAGCCAGACGAGGGCTACCCCGAGCAGCAAAGGTAGGGCTCCCATGTAGCCCTCGAGATAGGCACCAATCGCCCCGCCGACGAGACACACCAATCCACAGTAGCGATACACTGCGATCCGCGACGGCTTCATGAAGAACTCGCAGGAAATCGAGACAGCCATGCGGATCGGCACACCGATCGTGATCCTGATCTGGAACGACAATGGCTATGGTTTGATAGAATGGAAACAGATGAGTACCTATAAACGCGCATCACATATCAATTTCGGTAATCCCGATTTCGTGAAGTATGCGGAGTCATTCGGCGCAAGAGGTTTTCGTGTCGAGGCAACGGAGCAGCTCCCTGCCATTCTCAATGAGGCGATATCCGCTAACACGGTCTCTGTCATCGATTGTCCAGTTGATTACCGGGAAAACATGAAGCTCACCGAACAGCTGGGCAATCTGGTCTGTCCGATCTAGAGCCTGTAGCATTGATTTGCAAGCTGGCGACGAAGTGACTGGCACGGATCTGAAAAAGAGCGCACACCGTGGTATGCGCATACGTGTGCTTAGCTACAATATACAGGCAGGCATCAGCACGCTGCGGTATCGACATTACCTGACCCAGAGCTGGAAACATGTACTGCCGCATTCCCAGCGTTTCACCAACCTGGACCGGATTGCGCGACTGGTCAGTGATTATGATGTGATCGGATTGCAGGAAACCGATGCGGGAAGTCTGCGCAGCGGTTTTGTGAATCTTACCCAGTACATCGGCGATAAGGCATCTTTCCCATTCTGGTATGACCAGACCAACCGGCGGATCGGGCAGGTGGCCAGGCATAGTATGGGGGTGCTGAGCCGATTTCATCCCTCAGACGTGGTCGAGCATCGTCTGCCCGGGAGAATACCGGGGCGAGGCGCCTTGTTCGCACGTTTCGGTAGCAGCCGGGAATCGCTGGTCGTCGTGATCCTGCACCTGGCGCTGGGCCGTAAGGCACGATTGCGGCAGCTTTCCTATATCAGCGAACTGGTAGAGGATTATCCGCATGTCATCCTGATGGGAGACCTCAATTTCGCATCTCACAGTGCGGAAATGAACTATCTGATCAACCGCACGCTGCTGCGAGAGCCTGTGCACGGTATGCACACCGTCCCGAGCTGGCGGCCGCAGCGCAACATTGACCATATCCTGGTCTCACCTACCCTGCAGGTGGAGCGGGTGAGGGTGCTTAACTATTCGATCTCGGACCACCTGCCTGTGGCCATGGATCTCATTCTCCCGGAGTCCATACAACTGGCCGGGCATTCCTAGCCCGCATTTCTCACCACGATGACGAGCCCTCACTTGATCCTTGAATCCACAACGTATTTTCTTCAGTCGGAAATACAGTGTGTATTCCACTTATTCAGAAAATACGTTGTGAATCCAATTCTCTGTGTGATCATCTCGTCCCGCGGTGAGAAAGGCGGGCTAGCCCACATTTCTCAACTGCTATGGACCCACGAGTCCGTAGATCAACCGCTCGATACAGGCAGTTAACACAGTATGGATATACAGACCCTGACAAGATTCTTCATGTGGTGCACGATCCTGAACGGATCATTGCTGGTACTCTGGACCTCGATGTGTATCCTGGCACCCGATTGGGTATACCGCCTGCAGAGCAAGTGGTTTCCCATTTCCCGGGAAACATTCAACGTGGTGATTTACTCGTTCCTCGGGCTTTTCAAAATCATTTTTCTTGTCTTCAATGCGGTTCCCTACGTGGCACTGGTGATCATCGGGTAGGGTGCGGCTGGCCAATCACCGGAGGTGATTTCGCCCGCCACCAGCACGCATTTCTCAAGGTCTTCGGTTCTTCCATAACAGAACCAGTGAGGCAACAGCCAGACCTGCGAATACCGCCTTGACGATAGTGCCGACGCCCACTGAACCTCTGGTGGGAGTGGCCGGTCCGGATGGTTTGTTCGCAGCTGCCCGGAAGCCGTTTCGGGAAGGGGTTCCTGTCTCCGGCAAGGGTTCCGCTCCCTTACTCCCATCCGGTTCGGTTTCCGATTCGGCATTCAGGGTGATACGTGCGCGCTTGCTCATATTTGCCTCACCATTGAGTCGCTATCCAGTCAAACAGACTGCGTATCTCGCCCGCCGCTTTTCCGGTGGATTCGAACTCGGTCACCGCTCGACCGTCGATGAGCGCATGACTGAATGCTGCTCGTTGGGAAACGGATACCGGTGATACCGGCAGGCCGTAAACACCAAGTGCTTCGCGGGCCTCCCGGACAATGCCGGTTTCCGCGTCGCGATGCGGTGGAGGGCAGGCGTTGAGGACCACAGCGCATCGGCTCTGCTGTTTCTTGACAATCTTCACTGATTCGCCGATCGCTTCAAGGTCCAGAATGGCAGGCCGGCTGACGATCAGTACCAGGTCTGCAAAATCCACCGCGGTAGCTGCATCCTGACTGCTGTGTGGCGCCGTATCCAGCAATACCAGATCCTTGCCGTCACGCTCTGCGCCGGCCAATATCCTGGACAGGTCACTGGCGGCAGAAGGGAGAACTTCCGGAGTTTCGCTTTCCCGACGCCTCTTCCAGGCAGTTGCGCTTGCCTGAGGGTCGATGTCGATGATCCTGGCGTGGCGTCCCAGTTCGCTGGCCAGCACCGCGAGGTGAAGACACAGAGTCGTCTTCCCCGTCCCGCCTTTCTGAGCCAGCAGACAGATTGTCTTCATGATCAGGTTGTCGCTTCGGTATCCAGCCTGCTACCACCGGTATTCTGAACCGATATACCGCTTTCGTCCAATTTTGCCCGCACCGCAGATTCCGGTTGCCGGTATCTCGCATCCCGGGTGAAATGCGTTTGTGTACCGTTCGCTTTCGGGGTGAATTCGCCATTCACAGCTGATACTGCAATCTCGGGGTCAGGGACGCAGGCTGTTGAGACCGACAAAACTACCGCCATTGTTCTCGGCCAGCTTCCGCATCAGCGCGGCGAAGCGGACAGTGTTCACGGGCAGGCCGCCCTGGGTGAAGAGAACGGGGAAACCAATGGTGTGAATACGAACCAGCCGCCTGCCGGTCCGGTCGGCACGGTTGAGCCTGTCTACGGTGTCGATCACGCTCTGGATGGAACCTCGTGAAAAATCATCGCCAAACACATACAGGCTGATCCTTTTGTCGCTGGCATGAAAACGGCGGATTGCAGCCTCGATGCCCTCCACCGGGCTTGAGTTCGAAAATGGCATCCAGCCGGAGAGACGCTTGATGATGGCATTACGGCGCGCCGGTGTATCCGGAATCCAGCGTCCCTTGTACTGCGAGAACATGTAGTCACCCATGTCATTCATTACCTGGATTCCCTTGACCTGCGGATAGATTTCCAGCACCTCACCGAGTTTCTTCAAAACCAGGGGCCAGGCATTCTGGTTCATGGAACCGGAAGTGTCGATGATGAAGATGACGTATTCGCTGTCTACGGGTATGCCCCCGATCGTGTCACTCGCCGAGGGTCTCCGGTATCCCGAACCGAGCAGTCGGCGCATCTCCTCCGTCAGTGTTTGTCTGGCGGTTGCGAGCCGGCCCTCGATCACACGCTGGGCATCATGTTCATGCCGTGTGGTGTTGTATTGACCCCGCAGTGAGGACCTCTCCCCCGCGAGTCGCGCCAGTCGTTCCCTGTTCTCGGATAACTGTTCCACCTTTTCATCCAGTTCCCGCTGTAACACGGCGGTTTCACCCCGCATGCGGTGTCGTTCCTCCTCCAGCTTTTGCACCAGTCCCGTCAGGTCAACGGAAAGTTTTTCGATGACATGCGGTTCCGAAATCTTGACGATCACCAGTAGCAGGATAATGGCGCCGAAGCCGCAGGACACTACATCCAGGAACGACAGGTTGAAGATATCGATACTCCGGCGCCGTCTCTTCATGGCCAGTCCCTTGCCGGTGTCAGGAAAGAGCCTTGCGTATCGATCGCCAGTTTCCAGAATGCTGCGGCTGCGTAGGCATCGCCCTCCATGGGTAGCAGGATTGTATTGACGGGAATGCCTGCCGGCAGGTTCTTGCGTGCCTTGTCGAAGTGGGCAAGCCTTTCTTTGGCAGATACGGTGGTAGATGAGGGTCGGTCACGGCCCTGGGTTGGCAAGCCGTCTGTGACCAGCAGGATGTTGTCCGGTTTGGGCGAAAGCGTTCTCGCCACTGCAAAGGCATGGTACAGGCTGGTGCCACCCCCGGGAACGGTTTTTTTCAGTACCTGAACAGCGCTGTCCATGTCTTTTGCAGCCGAGGCAAGCAACCATCTGCCTTCACTTCCGGAGACGGCGGCGCGGGCAGTGGTATTGAAGGTATAGAGCTGGAAACGCGCAGCACTCGGCAGATTGCTGAGCAGCCACTCCACGGTGGCCACTCCCCGATTCCATTTGGAGGCATTGGTTGTCCCGGATGTCCCCATATTGCGCCGGCGAATGATATTGATAATGGTCTCGTCCAGCATGCTGGCAGAGACATCCATCAGGATCAGTATGTTTCTGCCACCCACTTTCAGGCCCGTCAGATACTGACGGTCACCCTCGCCGGCAAAACGACGTACCTTGTCACCTTCATCGCGCTCGATGACGGTGTCTGCTCCCAATCGCTTCTTCTCACGGTCCAGATCCTTGAGGTCGGAGCTGAGCTGGTTGATATGTGTACGGCTGGCCAGCGTTTCCCGCTCCATTCTTGCAATCTCGATTTCAAGCGTCCGGATTTCCTGTATGACCTGCTCACTCTCACCACGGCTGCTTACCAGTTCCTGTGTGCTTGCCTCCAGGCTTTTACGCGCAGTTACCAGGTCTTCCTGTCCGGTGATGATCTCCTGTTCCAGCCGGACAACCTCGGCGCGCAGGTCGGAGAAAGTCTGGTTGCGTGCCCGGACCGTGTCGGTATTGAGTATCAGCACGAGCAGAACCACGGCGCCAAAGCCGCAAAACATGATGTCCAGGAAGGACAGGGAGAAGGGAGAGACCGGGCGGCGTTTCATGGCATGCGCTGGTAGCCGGATTCAGGACTTCAGCCTTCTGATCATCCGGCTATCAATATAGCGTTCGCAATCCAGCACCAGCCTTTCCTGCATGAGCTGGAGCTGGTGAACAAAAAACATCAGGATGATACTGATGACCAGGGCGATAAAGGTGGAATTGAAGGCAACGCCAAGACTTGAGGTTACGCCCGTGATGTCCCCTTCAACAGCGCGGTGTGCCTGTCCCAGCGCATCACCGATACCGCGTACCGTGCCGATGAAACCCACGGAGGGGATGGCCCAGGCGATATAGCGGATAATGGAAAGCTCGGATTCCATTCGTTCGCCCTCGGAGTCACAGACATCACGGGCAGCGTTCGAAACATCCTGCACGTTGCGTGTGGCACGAAACCGCTCGATTGCGGTGAGCAGGGCGCGTGGCAGGAGATAATTCTGTTCCTGTTGCGGGATGGATTGCAGGCGGCTGGCAAGATCGCGCGTATCTTCGGGTCCGATTGGCAGGTTATCGGGAAGCTTCAGGAGATCATTTTCCAGCAGCTTCTGCTGACGCCAGGCGAGCAGGCCCTTGTAGCCCAGGATGGATAGCGCCCAGAGCATGAGCACAAAACAGGTTTCCTGTTCGTAATCCTTGATCACAACAAAGAAGGATCTTTGCGGTACGTATTCCGGGTCATCCTGCATGATTGCCGATTCCTGTTGCAGGAATATATCCGCATTCGGGCGGATGATCGTGATATACAGGGTATGCACGATAATAAAGGCGATCAGCAGGGAGAAGACCTGGAAAAAAAACTCGGTGGGGAAGCGTTTTGTCATGTTGATTCCGGTTCCTGAAGGGGCATCGCTGTCCTGTTGATTTTCACTGACGGTTCAGATGTCGACGGGGAAGGAAACCGCGCTGTCGGCACCGATTTTTTCGGAAGGCGTGAATGTGGTCGCCGGCCGGTGTTTACCCTTGTCATTCGGGGCCTCATTTTCGCTGCCAGGCGCAGGGTGGCTGGTTTCCCGCGAATTACCGTCCTCTTCGGTTGTTGCTGCAAAAGAGGCGCTAACCGCAAGCAGCAGGATTGCCAGCAACAGGGGAATACGGTTTCGCATCATAGTGGTATCCGGTTCAGCTCGGTTGTGATTTCAGAGTCGTACCTGTTTCGCATGCCGTTTGACTGTCCAGGAAAGTATGGGTGTCTATCCGGAATCATGCCGGTCAGAGAAGCATGCTGCAATCGCTGGTGAAGCGGGAGCGCACGGTTTGGATTGCACAACAGGATCCATGATTCCGGGTATCCTCTATTCGGCATAGCGCGCTATCCGGAATCCGAGGTCATCACGGGGAGAACGGCTGTAGTCACGGTAGCTCAGTCTGAGTTCCGTAATACTGCCATGGCGCCAGCTGGAGCCACGGACTACGTGATGATCACCCGAAGACGGACCGGTGGGGTCAAGTACCAGCTGTTCGGCCTCTCCCGGATAGATTGCATAATAATCTCCGGTCCATTCTGCCACGTTGCCTCCCAGATCATGGAATCCCGCTGGTCTGGCCGTGAAACTGCCCGCAGGCGCTGTAACCCGGTAGCCGTCATCGTAACCGGGAACCACGTCGGCCAGGGTATCGCTGATGCGCCGGTCAGCGAAGTTTCCGGCAGGACTTGCGGGTGGATAGTTTCCGGACCATGGATAGCGAGCGGGTGTGCCGTTGCCCAGTACCCGGGATACGTACGCCCACTCGGCCTCGAATGGCAGGCGATATCCGGTGGTTGGCGGGCTGACCGGAATCATCCGGCCGTCTCTTTCCAGATAGGCGGGTGGCAGGCCGTCCTTGCGGCTGAGCCAGTTACAGTAGCGTGCTGCGTTGTCCCAGCTCACGTTGACTACCGGATGGTTATCAACATCGAGTGACTCACCCTCCGCTACACCGGAATCATGCGATGGCTGGAATTGGCGATAGCTGGCATTGGTCACTTCCTTGACACCCAGGTAGAACGGTCGGGTGAGTTGCACCAGGCGCCGGCTCTCGTTTGCGCGGCGTCCAGCCTCGCGCCTCGATGCACCCATACGGAAGGAGGATTGCGGACGGACCAGCTGCATGACCTGACCGTCAGCCGTCGTGATTTTGTGCCGTGTGGCATCAGATCTGGCCCTGGAAACGCTCTTCAGGGTTATATCCAGGTTCTGGCTGATTCCCTTGCGGGGCGTGATGGTTACACGGTGTGGAACATAACCCGCCTTGCGGACCTCCAGGGTGTGGGGGCGGGTGGTGAGGCGCAGGCGCCTGGTTGCATTTCCGACCGGATTCCCGTCCACCACCAGCTCTGCGTCTCCGGGTCTGGTGGTGATATAGATAACGCCATACCCGGGGGTCAGTTTCAGGGAAAGCTCCCGCTCTTCGTCCGCCGCCAGCGAAAGTTCGTGCGAGGTCTTTTCATAACCGGGCAGGGACAATTGCAGCCGATGGGTAGTACCGGAAGACAATTCGAGCATCAGGGGCGTGGTACCCCGGAAATTTCCGTTTAGGCTCACGGTTGCACCGTCCGGGACACTGCTCAGGGCAAGTCTTCCGTCTGCGGGAGGCAGCACGATGTCTTCCAGCCGCAGGTTTTCTCCGGCCGTCACAGCCTGTTTCAGGCGCACCGGCTTGTGTCCCTCCCGCTCCAGAACAATGGTGTGTTCACCCTGGATCATTTCGGTTACCAGGGGCGTGGTGCCCGCGTGTTCACCATCGATTTGTACCCCGGCGCCAGCCGGTTCGGTGGAGATCCTTACCTCTGCCCAGGCAGGGCGCAGTCTCAGGTTCACATCCTGTAGCTTCCCGAAACCCATGACACCCAGCTCATGCAACTCCGGCAGATAACGATCGGTTTCTATCAACAGGGTGTGGATCCCGCGTTCTATTTCCGCAATGCCGTCTGCATCAACCGCAGTCTCGGTATCATTTACCTTCAGTCGAAAGGGTACAGCTGGATTGACATGAACCTTCACGCGGCCGGGGAGTTCTTCCATCTCGAATTGCAGCTCGCTGAAACCGCCCCTGGATATCTCGACGGTTTTTTCCAGGGTGCGGTAGCCCCGGTGTGTGGCATGCAGCACGTATTCACCCGGTAAAGCCAGCAGCCGCTCGCCAAAAGGAATGACGGGCAGCAGGCCGTTCAGGCTGCGTGTATCCGGTTCAGGGCTGATGCGCAGTGCAACGGGTGTGGCAACCAGGACAAAGACTGCGGCCAGGAGCAGCAGGGTTAACAGCGTCGCGATCAGGACGAGTAGCTTGCGGTGTTCCCGGGGTGGCGCCTCCGATGCTCTGGTGGCAGGCAGCTCCGGGCCGGGTGGCGCAAGCGGTGGGGGGGGATCGGGGGGCGCCGGTTCCGGCGGCCTGCCCGGGGTGGGTAGCGCGTCGATATAGACCTGGTCACCCTGCACGGTCCAGGTGAGCGTGTCCTCGCCGATCTGTATCCGGTCGCCTGACTTGAGCCACCGGGAATCAGACAGATACTCATGATTGTGGAACAGCGCCAGTGAGTCATCCGCGGGCTGGATATAGGCATGTCCCTCGGAAATGGCAATATGGGCCGCGACCTTGTCTGCGCTCAGGTTCGTCAGTACTACATCACAGCATTCACGACCGCCGATACTCAGGGGTAAGCTGGCTTCGCTGACCTGGCGATCGCCCTTCTGGTCGTGGATGTAGTAGACCCGGCTCAAATCTGTTCCCTGCAGCGGATTTCCGGGCTTGGCGGTGAACGGCCAGGCTTCAGGGTGAATACCACCCGTACATCGCGGTAACCTGGGCGGGAACCGGACAAGGTATAGGTTCCCGGAAGCAGTTCCAGCTCCCTTGTGTGGAAACGCCCGAGTCGCGCCACATGATAGAGGGCCACCTCGGTCTCTCCGTCAGAGCGCAGGGTTACCTGTACGGGTGTCTGCGCCTCGGACAGGTACTGGCTGAGCCTGGCGATCTTCCGGGATAGCAGTGGTTCGTTGTCGGGTATCGAACCGGCAGAGGACAGCAATCGTGCGGCGTTATTCCGTGGTTCCGCAGAGAACAGCCTGTCAGGATCTTCAAGATAGTGATCAAGTTGTTGATGCAGCAAAATGCGCTCCTGCGCCAGTGCCAGTCCATTTCGGGCAAAGGCTGTGTTGGCATCGATCGCCAGGGCCTTGCGATAGTATGCCGATGCCGATTTCCAGTCCTCCTTGCGGGTACTGGCGGACGCCTTCCCGCGCAGCCCGGCCAGTGCGGCTTGCTGGCGTACCAGGATAAGCCGCTTTCGGGCATTGCCTACAACCTGACTGTCCGGCTGCAATGCGGACGCCTCGTCCAGGGCGGCTTCAGCATCCGACAGCCTGCCCGCATCCAGGGCACCGAGGGCACGGTTCAGGGCAGTGTTAAAACGCTGAACGGCAAGTTCTGCTGTGACCTGTTTCAGATGTCGTTGCGCGGGCTCGTAGGAGTCGTCCAGTTCAGCGGCCTTCCGGAATGCGGCCTCTGCCGCCTCCAGGTCACCATCCTCGCTGGCGTCCTTGCCGGTATTCATCTGCCTGAGGACCTCTTCCCTGACCCTGGCGCTTGTCAGGGCCCTGCGGGCTATTTCATGAGCCGGCTCGATGAGCAGCGCCAGCTCGAACTGCGAGATCGCTGTGTCGGCGTCATTGTCTTCCAGGGCGTGCTCGCCCGCATCGAGGGCCGCCGAAAGCCGTTGATCCCGCGAGTCGCGCAGTTGTTCCAGCAACTGCAGGGCGGTGGCGTAATGATGCCCTGCCTCCCGGAAACGACGTTGTGAAAACAACCGGTCACCCCTGTCTGCCTCATCAAAAGAACGACTCCACTCCGGCTCTGCCCAGGTCCCGGCATTGGCCAGTTCGAGAGCAGCCTGCAGTTGCAGGAGCGACTGCAGGGTCTGCTCGGCATTCGTGCGTGCGGCCTTGTTGTTAACGCTCTTCGGCGCTGTTGCCGGTATGGGGACGGAAGGGGGTACCGCCTGGTCGCGTTCCGTCGGCTCCGTAACGGTACGCGGCAGGAGGAAGATGACGGCAAGGCTGAGGATTACGGTGAGCGCCAGCGCAAGCCAGAGCCAGTATTGAGCACCGCTGCCACTCCGGTCCTGATTCTCGATGGTTCCGGGTGGTTGCAGCTCCTGTATGGGGGCGCGGGAGTCAGCACTATCCGGAGGCTGCAGATCGGGTGGCCTGTATGCACCGGATTTACCTCCTCGAACCATGCGCACCTTCAGTTACTGTCCAGGCCGGTTTCTGCGCTATAAAGGCGGCGCAGCAGGGCCCGCCATTTTGTGTACTGAACCTCGGCCGAACCGCTCAGCTCATGGGTTTCACCCTCCACGTCAACGACCAGTGGACGGGTCTCCGATGAAAAGGATTCTCCCAGTTCCTCTATCGCATCCTTGTGTATCAAGGTCTCTGAATCCTTGTCGAAACCGGTCTTCAGGGCATAGGCGCCACCCACTACCATCACGTCACGCAGGACACCCGTGGATGCGCGGGTGTTTCCGTTCCCGAGGGCCTCGATGGCAATGGCGCCGGCAATGGCGGCCACGCCAATGACCTTGCGCCTGGTGGCGTCGCGCTTGATTTTTCGCAAGGCAGTGGCTTCCTCCGTGCGTGTTCTGCGCCAGTCACCATAGGGTTTCTGCATCTCGCGATAGAAATTATCGAAGTGTCCGTTCAGGGTATCGATGAGCAGGAAGTCGCGTTCCCGGATTGTCTTCACGCGCCTGTACATCGGGTCGTCGACCGCCGGAAGGCGTGTGACAGTGTAGTGACCGTTATCTTCGCGCTTCAGGTGAGCGCCGAAGGCATCGGGTACCAGGTCACCTGCAAACCGGAGTTCGGCAACACGGCGGATGGATAGTATATCGCTGGCGGAAAGAGAGGTGCGGAAGCGAACCAGATCATTGGCAATGGTATTGTAGAGTGGCTGGAACACTTCACCCATGGTCTGTTCCTGATCCTGGTATGAATCCAGGCTAACACCGGACTCATAGGTGTTGCTGAACCACTGGCGACCGGTTGCGTCCAGTGCCGTGATCCGGAGTACGAGTTGCTCGCCGTCGGAGGCCTGTATGGCACCACGTACCATGACTTCCCCTCCTCCCGTACCCTGCGGGACCACGCGTACCGCGCCCCAGTAACCTGTCTTCTCCATGGTATTGCGCAGCTGGACGGGCATGTAGCGGGATTCGGCATCGCGGATATCCAGGGAAAGACCGCTGGCATCTTCCTCGTCCTCTGGGAGTTCTCCGGGATCAAATACCTCGATCCAGACATCGAGCAATTGATCTTCGGGTATCTCGGTCAGTGGTTTCAGTGATGCAACACTGCCTTTCACATCCCTGGAAGTACCGGTGGTGGAACAGCCCGAAACGACGGCCAGGAGGATCAGCAACAGAAATCGTAGTGGCATGGCAGGACACACGGTATCAACCGGTCCCCTTTTTGTATTTGCGATATTCATCCCAGAGCTTCTTTTTCAACTCGGGGTCGGTTTCCTTTTCAGCGGCTTCGCGCAGCTGGCGTGCGACAACATCATCGTCACTGCCATCCGGGATATCCGGTGGTTGACCCGATGAACCCTTCCGGCTGGCTGTGCCGGGCCCACCACGGGCACCATCCGGTGTTGTGCTTCCGGTCCCGGTCAACTCGCCATCCGCGGCAGAACCGCTGCCCGTGCCTCCAGCAGCACCGGGTTCCGTACCATCGCCATCCGTTTCGCCTCCAGCACTACCACCACCAGTTTCGGCTGAAGGTGGTCTGGAGGCCTTTACCCGCTCCTGTTCGCGTAACAACAGCTCGTCGAATTCAGCCAGGCCCGCCTCGAGTTCGCCATCCAGTGCCATGGTCATCTCACTGGCGGTCTTTTCCGCTTCCAGCTCGGCAGGCGCGGGACGTGTCACAGATACCGATGTCGTCGGGCAGGGCAGATCAGCGGGTAACGGGCGGTCTGCCATGGCCAGCCGGATACAATCCTGCCTTACCCGCTCGCGCAGTTGGGCGATCCAGGCGCCATAGTCGGCTGATTCAGCGGCGTTCAGCAGTCCCTGGTTGCGTCGATGCTGAAAGTCACGCTCGGCACCCAGCAGGGTAGCATGATCGTTTCTCAGCTGTTCGAGCAGTGGATACGGGCTTGCCCCTGCATGGCAAAAGAGCAGCATCGAGCAGACGGTAATCGCGGCTTGACTGAAATGCATTTACAATACTCCGGGTACATTATGCTGCATGTGGAAAAAACGGGCCGCATGCGACAGCTAAGGATACAAATTGGGCAACGATTCAGCCAGCCTGCAAGATGCTCGCTGTTTTTGCCATTTCTTCCGGAAATTGCTGCAAATACATCCCTGTAGGTTCAACCCTGGTACTTGCGCAGCCGATATTCACACCCGAAATGCCCGGTAAGAGCGAGCTGGCGATCGATCAGGATCAGAGCGGATCAGTTACCGGATTAGTATAACGTTGTGTGTAACTACACTTGATAAATTGGGGCATCTGTCTGAAGATCAATGTATATTCCCTGCCAGGTTCAATCGAAAAACACCTTGGTCGAGGAGGTTGCCAGGGTTGAAAAGCCGGCAGGGCACCGGCGATCCAGGTCTGTCAATCACAGCCAATTCCTGAAAAAACAAATATATTCAGCAGGTTGCAGCTCATCCTGTTTCCATGATCCTGTAAAGTATTCCGCAATCCATGTATGAAGCTTATTACCATTTGAAATCCGAGCCTTTCCGTCTGAGTCCGGATCCCAAGTTCTGCTTTCAGCACCGGACCTACCGCAAGGCCATGGTCTATATGCAGTATGCCCTCAATCGCGCAGAGGGTTTCATCATGATCACCGGTCAACCCGGAACGGGAAAGACCACCCTGATCAATGACCTGCTGCGGGACTTGCATGCGGGGGAGGTGGTGTCCGCCAAGATCGTGAGTACCCAGCTGGCAGCCGATGACCTGCTGCGCCTGGTCACCCACACATACGGTATGGAAGCCTCGGGAAAGGACAAGGCCGACTTGCTGATCCAGCTGGAACGTTTTTTTATTCAGCAATTCCGGCAGGGCCGGCGTGCCCTTCTGATCGTGGACGAGGCACAGGATGTACCGCTGGAGGCACTGGAAGAACTTCGCCTCCTGACCAACATGCTGGTTGAAAGCCAGCCACTTTTACAGATATTCCTGGTCGGCCAGGAAGAACTGCGCGATGTGGTATCTTCGGTGGGGCTGGTACAGCTGCACCAGCGACTTATTGCAGCATCGCATCTGGAACCGCTGGATTCCGCTGACACTACGGAATACATAAAGCATCGACTGCAACGCGTGGGTTGGGACGGGGATCCGGTATTCAGTAATGAAGCCTACAAACTGATTCAGATGATCAGCAAGGGCATACCGCGCGAGATCAACCAGATCTGCAGCCGTTTGTTGCTGCATGGCAGTACCGAGGAGCTGCACCGGCTGGGTGTGAAGGATGTAAAGCATGTCGTCAATGAACTCGATCAGGAATTGCTGCTTCCTGATAATGTGCGTGATGTCAGCCTGACGGATGCGTGGTATGCAGATGAACAGGATGAGACCTACGAGGAGGTAGTGCGCTTGCAGCAGTCTGCCGGTCTGTCAGAACCGCAGCAGTCCGAGATCCCGGAAGCCGGAGATGTGGCGCAGGCAACGAATCTACCGGCAGAAGCGGCGCGAGAGGCGCCGTTGAGCGCTCAGCTTGCCAGTGCGGGCAGGGATAGTGAAACGGCGGATAATGTCGTGCAGATGCAGGATCTCGTCGATCGGGTGGGGCAGGACGATCGGGGCGAAACAGGGAAAAGAGGTGCCAGGGTAGCGGATGCCGTTGCAGAAGCAGTGCGAGAGGTGCAGGAGAGCCCCGAGCCTGCCAGTGCTGGCAAGGATAGAGAATCGGCAGCGACAGTCGTGCAGATGAAAGGAGCCGTCGATCGCATGCAACCGGATACGAGTACAGGACTCATACCGGGTGAAGACAGGACAAACAGGCGGGACAGGAGACGTGCGGAACCTTGGAGGATGGTATCGCTGGTGGCCCTGATATGTGGACTGGCGATGTTACTGTGGTTTGAAACCAGCCGGGATACGGGCGGCGGTCCAGGCCGTGAATTCCTTGCCTGGATCCATTCCATCGGTACTGAAATGCCGTTGCCGTGGGATCGCCAGCCCGTACAGGATGAGCTTCCGGAAGAAAGCCGCGCAGAAGGCGCCACGGTGGTAGCGTCTGCGCCGCCGGAAGCGCAGGAGATGACGGGTATCAGCAGCCCGGAGATCCCCGCACCGGAGGACATCAGTACGGGACCAGCGGAATGGGGACAGGAATGGCAGGGCGCGGCAGCAGACAACACGGTTGAAATGAATGAAGCAGGAGACGATCTGCTGCCTGCGGCTGATCCGGATGAAGCAGGGGTGGCACGTAGCGAAATGACAGGAGAGATCTCCCGTCTGCTGCCTGATTCAGACTACGAACTGTCAAGCGGTAGCGCACCACCGGATGACGGGGAGACCGCCACGGTATCGCTGACAGGGGAGGCGCCTGTCAGTGCGGATAAGCGCGTCTATGATGAAATTATGGAGGAACTCGAGCAGAGAGGCCTGGTGGTCACACGGCTCGAGGGAAATACCATCATGGTCAATCTGAGTGGTGACGGAGTCTTCGATTTTGACAGTGTTGTAATCCGGGAGGAGTCCGCGACCCGGTTGTCGCAACTGGCCGATGTACTGCGACTGCAGGAAAACATGGATGTGAAGGTAGTGGGACACACCGATAGTGCGGGGCAGGAGAGCTACAATCTGAATCTGTCGCAGCGCCGTGCCAGTGCAGTAGCCGACTACCTCTCCGGACTGGAATTACCGCAGATTCACATCCAGAGCGAGGGTAGGGGTGACCTCGATACCAGACACGAGGAGACTACCCGCGATAAACCGCATTTGAGGCGGCGGGTCGAGATCTACATCACTCCCGTCCGGTCAGAGTGATCCAGCAGACACAACTGCCTCGTGCCTGAAACGTCTCTTCAGTCACCGGTTGATTACGCGGGCCTTGGCCCGGATACCCTGCTGGACGCAGTAGACAGCTGTGGTTTCAAAACGAACGGACGCCTGCTGGCTCTCAATAGTTATGAGAATCGTGTCTACCAGATCGGGCTCGAAGAGGCTGATCCGATCATCGCTAAATTCTACCGGCCCGGGCGCTGGAGTGATGAATCTATTCTCGAGGAGCATGCCTTCACCCTGGAACTGGCCGGCCAGGAAATCCCCGTTGTCGCACCCATCGTCCTCAACGGATCATCGATGCATACCTTTCAAGGATACCGCTTTGCACTGTTCCCGCGTCAGGGCGGACATTGGCCGGAACTGAATCATCAGGACGAGCGTTTGTGGATGGGCCGGTTCATCGCCAGGATTCACGCGGTCGGTTCACTGATGCCATTCAGACACAGGCCTGCGCTGGGCATCGAGGAATTCGGGCGACAGTCCAGCCGTTATCTGCTGGAGGAGGGTTTTATCCCGGCGCACATCGAGACCGCATACCGCACACTGGTCGAGGACCTGTTGCTACAGATCCAGGAACGTTTTGACAATGCCGGAAATATCAGGTGTTGGCGCATTCATTGCGACTGTCATCCTGGCAATATCATGTGGACGGAGAATGGACCGCATTTCGTGGATCTTGATGACTGTCGTACCGGACCGGCCGTACAGGATCTGTGGATGCTGGTCTCTGGTGGTCGCGATGATATGCAGCGACAGTTATCCGATATCCTGGAAGGTTACTCCCAGTTCCACGATTTCGATTACCGCGAACTGCAGCTGATCGAGCCCTTGAGGACGTTGAGGATGATCCACTATGCCGCCTGGCTTGCAAGGCGCTGGATCGATCCCGCCTTTCCGCAGGCATTTCCCTGGTTCGGGACGCCCCGTTACTGGGAGGAGCATGTGCTGGCACTGCGCGAGCAGGCCAGCCTGCTCAATGAACCGCCGCTTGCTGTCTGACACGAGACGCATGCAGGGATCCCGGGTGCGGGTGCCGGAATTGCGTGACGGTATATCGGTCCGGGGCGCAATCCGGGTCAGGCAGCGTGATCCACGTTGCCACGGATCTCGCGAATCAGCGGATACAGGTTTTCCGTTTCGTCCTGAATTCTCTGCAGTACCAGATTGAACATTTTGCCCGACTCATCGAGGAAACGGTCATGATCTGCGATCGCCAGGGTATCGGCGCGCTTCCTCGGGCACCAGGTACGGGTGTATTCCGCCATGATTTTCTTGATTTCCTGGGAGCCTGACATGAAATTTTTCACCAGCTTCTGAATTTCATGGTCATCATGTGTCAGTAGCTGGCCGTAGAGGTTCTTGTCGACAAGATCGACATGTTCCTTGACCTTGTCCATATAGCGATAAAAGAGTTCACAACAGGTTTCCGTATCACAAACGGATCGGTCCCTGAACAGGTAGAGCAGCACATTGGAAAGTTCTGTAATGCTGTGGTTCTGGGTATTCAGCTCTTCGTAGGTGATCATTACCAGTCCTTAATTGCGGTTCGAGTGACATCCTAAAGTTGATACCTGCAGGCTAGGTCGCGGTTGTTGCTTTGTCAATGTGCTGTAGTATTTTAGAACATACTGAAAGACGGACTCCTGGAACCGGAAGGTTCACTGACCCGGCCCGCTATTCGTAGTGCAGGGACTCTGCCGATGAAATGCGAGCCGCACTCACGGCCGGGTATAGCGCGGCGATCGAGCAGGTAATCAGCGCAAGGATTGTGATCCAGGCAGTGTCGCCCGGGGAGAAGACGAACCGGTAGTCGAACAGCGAAAACCGATCGAGAAATGACACGCTGACCGCCCCCAGAATATTGCCTACGACCAGGGCAAGCAATGCGCTGACCATTGCAATGATTACACCCTCCAGTACCAGCATCCGCATTACTTGCTGACGGTCCATCCCGATGGTTCGCAGCACCGAGAATTCACGTTGTCGTGAGTGAACCTGGATCAGTAGCGTGTTGGTGACACCAACAGCGGCCAGTATGATCGTCATGATCAACACAAAGTCGAAGATCAGAAAATCACGATTGATTTCATTTAGTTGCCAGCTACCCACGGAATGTCCGCTCTTCATGAAGCGATAGTGCTTCTGCAGGGCATTTTCCTGCCATCGTTCCAGTCGGTCACGGCCATTACCAGCCGGTCGCGCCTTGATGTAATCACCCAGCGTCTTCTCCAGGTTGCCGGCGAATACCGGGTTTCCATCACTGAACAGCGCATAGGATTTGAGATCAATGTACTGACCGTCCTCTGCATAAAAGCCGATGTCATCGGCGACATCGATAATCCTGAAACGGTGCTCACCGGAAGGGCCGTAAAAGATAACAAAATCGTCGGTACGCAGATCGAAGCGCGCCGCCAGTGTTCGTGAGAGCATGACGGTGCCGGGCAAAAGCGGGTGTCTGCCTTGCAGCTCAAGCCACGGGTTTATATCGGTGCGACGAATCAGGCGTAACGGAAATTCGCCTTCGCTTTTGGCAGAGAGCCGGAACAGTACCATGCGGTAATCATGCTGTAGCTGTTGCAGCGACTCTTCATCGACAGGCGAAAACTGCGGCATGCGGTAGTAGCTGTAGGGCCGCATTGCCTCCCGGGACCAGTCACCCACCTCGTCCTGCAAGGTTCGGGTAACAGCATGCAGCGCGGTCAGGAGACTGAAGACCAGCATGACGGCGGCAACCGGGAAAACCATGGTGTGGCTGGACAGGGACATCCGGCGTGCAGCCAGCGTGGTTTCCAGCGGGAGCAGTGTGCGCAGCATCTTTCCCGCAAGGTCTACCATGCCCTGTAGTAACGGCTTTATCCACCAAAGCGCGGCACTGGCCAGGATGAGTACCACGGAAATTTCGATGAGAAAGAAAATCGTTACTGATATCCATGATTGCAGGAAGGGGCGCAGTGCAAGCCAGGTTCCCGCCAGCAAGGGTGGTATCAGCCAGCCGAACCCCCTTGTGTGTTGCATGAATTGCAGACGCTCGCTGGACAGGAAGCGGGGCTGCAGCACCCGGGCAATGTTCAGGCGATAAATCTCGCGGACCGGGGACAGCACGCCCAGTAAGGCGATACTCAGTCCGATGACGCCCAGAATGATCAGCTCATTCGTTGGCAGGGTGAATTCCGCATCGGGTGCGCGTCCCGTGGTGGACAGACCCATTGCCAGCAGACCGGCAGCCAATGGCAGGCTGAGCAGAATCCCCAGTAGCGCGCCTGATCCCCCCAGCAAAAATGCCTCGATGACCAGCGATGCCGAGACATTATGGCGAAACTCGCCGATGCAGAGGGTCAGGGAAAATTCCCGTGCACGCGAGAAAACGGAAAAACGCATGGTGTAGAAGACGATGACCGCACCCACGAAAAAACTGAACAGGGATGCAAGCCGGACGGCAAGTCGCATGGTCTGGTAGTCTTCTTCACCACGGCGCGGACTCGCCGGTGCACGCGGGGTAATGCCTCTGCGTGCGGCACCTTCCTGCGTTGGCAGCAGCCCTTTACTGCCAGTCTCCGGTTCGCGTCCGGGGCGTTCAAACCGGATCCGGGTAACAATGGCCGGACTGACCTGTTCCGGCGAATCGGCGTCTGCCTGGTTCGCGGGGCTGATAATGGTCCGGCTGAGTGGTGGAGGTTCTACCCGCGCCGTGTTGACATCAACGATCAGGATAGCGGCCACGACACAAACGCCCAGTGCCACACCCAGTATCGTAGCAACGGCAATCATGCGGTGGTGGGCCAGGCTACGCACGGCCAGGTGCAGCGCCAGTGAAAGGTTCCACGCCATCTTGACGAACCCTAGATATCCAGTTTCAACAAATGGTCATAGATGGCCGCTACCGCATGACGATCACCGTTCTGTTGGAGCTCGTCCGCGATCGCGCCTTCTTTCAAAAAACAGATTCTATCCGCCCAGGCTGCGTGCTCCGGGCTGTGTGTGACCATCAGAATACCGGTTCCCTGCTGTTTGGCACGATCGCGTAGTATATTCAGGATCCTGTTTCCGACGTTCGGGTTAACATTCCCTGTTGGTTCATCGGCCAGCAGAACACATGGCTGGTGCACCAGTGCACGTGCAATCGAGGTTAACTGCATTTCACCACCGGAGAGTTGCTGCGGGTAATGACCGGCGCGATGAGACATTCCCACATGGGTGAGGATATTTTCCACCTTTATCTGGCTATTTTCGGATTGCTCACCAGAGATCAGGAATGGCAGGCGGATGTTTTCGCGCACGGTGAGGGTGGGGATCAGGTTGAAAAACTGGAAAACCATACCGACCTGATGCCGGCGCAGCAGGGTTCGTGAGCGTTCCGAACCATAATCAACCGCTTGACCGGCGATGCATACCGATCCGGTCTGCGGTGTATCGATTGCAGATATACAGTTCAGCAGCGTGGTTTTACCCGAGCCGCTGGGACCCATGATCACCACCATCTCGCCCGCGTTCACCGTCAGGCTGAGGCCGCATAGCACGGGCAATCGTTCACGACCCAGTTGGTAGCTTTTGCCGAGATTATCTATCGTGATGGCGGCGGGGTCGGCAGCGTTGTTGTGCTGGTTCATGAGTGATGAGCGCGAAGTTTCCGGTTACAGATTAGTCTGTAGACCCACGAAGTTGCAAAAGTGGGTGCCCCTCAGGCACTGTTACACGGGATCAGTTCGGGTGAAAGTACAAAAAACGGTGGTTATGACCCCTGTCAGTGATAGGGGCGAGATAGTCCGCTGGCGGCCACGCCGTATTTCTGTCACGCAGGTCAGCGAGCGGGAAAAAAGCGGGGTTGGTGTGGGATCAGATGCCGCGAACGGGTATCTTTACGCCAGCTTCGTCAGTACACCAGGCGGGTGAAGCGGGGAATTGATCCGCACTGATGATGACCAAGCCACCTGTTCTAGAGATCCTGGTCCGATTTTGGATACTTTTCCTTGATCTGGCCGATTCGTTCATCCAGCCTGGCCTGCTCGGAGGGGTCTCCATGACGTGCCTTGTAGGCGGCATCCAGCTGATCTCCGACCGTCGGATATTCCGCCTTTCGCAGCCTGGCATGATCCCTCTCGGGGTCGATACCCGATAATTTTGCGATCGTCTGGTCGAGTTCTTCCTGTGTGGGCTGGGGTATGTGGGTATTCCACTCGGTAATTACAGGCTTGTGGTCGGTGCCTTTGTTACTGATTACATAATCGTTGCCGGCATGCAGGGATGGATGCAGGAAGTGGATGGCGCGACAGAGTATCTTGGCCTTTTTATCATGCCGGATAATGGACTGCTGCTCGGCGACCTGTTTGATCTGCTTGTGAAATTCACGCGTATTCCGCCACATGACGAATACCCAGAAACATACGCCCAGCAGGATAATCAGCAAGACATAGAAGGCTGTTTTGTCAAATGCCATAGTGTGTCGATACCCTGGATCGTGGAATCATTGGAAAACAGAAACTTGATATACCACTTGGATTGTATGTGGATGGTAAATGGGGTGCAAGGATGTCGTCATCCAGGCATCCATCGGCAGGGCGAAGAGACGGGCGCAGTCCGGAAAGATCCGGATCGAGGGCGCACCCTGCACCCGAGTGGTGGCGGTACGCAACGATGATAAGGCAAACAGGCGAATAAGCCATTGAGTGTGAATAGTAAAGTGAAACGGGATTTCAAACGAAGCCTGATCATCGTCTCTGCATTCATCCTGCTGTTGTGGCTTGTTGAAATACTGGATCGTGGCTTCACTCTGCAGCTGTTCAGGCTGGGTATCTACCCGCGCGAGCCGGAAGGGCTATGGGGCATACTGTTCTCGCCCCTGATACACGGTACATGGAACCACTTGCTCTCAAACAGCTTTGCCTTGCTGATTCTCGGTGCGGTGCTCTTTTATGGCTACCCGCGTGCCGCGCTACCGGTATTGTTGCTCGTATACCTGGTGTCCGGTGTGTGTGTGTGGTTGTTTGCGCGCAGCAGCTATCACTTTGGTGCCAGCGGGCTGACGCATGGAATGATGTTCTTTATCTTCACCATCGGTGTATTGCGACGGGACCGGCTATCCATTGCACTGTCGATGATCGTGTTTTTCATCTATGGCGGAATGGTGTGGTCCATTTTCCCACAGGAGCCTGGTATCTCTTATGAAAGTCATTTTTTCGGAGCGCTGGCGGGCGTGATTGCCGCCTTCCTCTTCAGGAACCGGGATCCATCACCGGCGCAGAAGAGGTATGAATGGGAGGACGAAGGGCAGGATCCGGACAACGACACTGCAGATAGCGGGCCAGGGACAAGAATGCCGGAAAGACCGGAGTAAGGGCGCCAGGGCTGCCGTGGACGCCGGTACCACCCGTCCGTCTGGCAGATACCCGGGAAGTAAAGGCAGAGTGAAGAACGCCCCTTCGGTGGTATGGCCCGATGTATTTCCTTGATTTTATTGGCGCGCCCGACAGGATTCGAACCTGTGACCTTCGGCTTCGGAGGCC
>JARFQV010000106.1 GCA_029287615.1 Pseudomonadota bacterium
GATGTGACCGGTCTCTGGGACTTGGTCAGACAGGCATTCACCGAAGCTGAACTGGACATCATGTATATCGACCATGCGCTGGAAATCGACTTGCCCCCGCGCCAATTTGACCTGTGTGAATACGGGGTCCGAGTCGATATAGGCTAGCTTTCTGATACTTCTGTACTCGGCCGGGTTTGCCAGTGTTCCTGATACATTAATGAGCAGGTCCGCTGATTTTATAACTTCCTTCCTCTGCCGACCCGATAACCCATACCATTGATTCTGCCCGGGGAAACGGTATAACCATTTGTCCTGCAGGCCGAAGCGATCCATTACGCCGGCCAGATAGTCGACATTAAATGAACCGTCCTTGGCCACACCGCCCTCCTGTGGATTAAATGGCCACAGACCAGTATCTTCCAGATAATAGACATCGTGCCCCAGTTGTGACAGGCCGAGCACATACTGGAGATAATCCCACGTAACACCACCGAGCGGGTACTGGGCAATAAGTCCCGTCACAATTACGCGTAGTTTTGAAGACATGGGGTTTCGTTATTCCGGATTCAGTGAGAACACAATCATACGTTCGTTTTTCCATATACAGGGAAAGCGTTTCCGAACGCTTTCAGTGAACTCTATATAGTGTTCAAACCACCAGTAAGCTGGCCACGCAAAGACCAGATAAGAGAAACCATCTGCTTTCAGACATTCCAGTGCTGTCATCGCCTGCTTGTCATTGGCGGGCATGCCACCGTGCACGAGTGGCGCGACAATACGATCATCGAACATGGCATCTGTCAGCGCATTTTGATCGACAAGAATGAAGCGAGACCGTGCGGGAATTACACTTGCAATCTCTGTTTGAACCGCAGCCAGGGTATCGAGCCAGACCTGACTTTCGCGGCTATCGTGCTTGCGGGGGAAATCCTGTTTGGGCGCGAGAATACCCACGAAGCGGCTCAGACGCACCCAGGGATCACCCTCGGTAATGTCAAGTGTGAGCAGATCAGCTGGACGATCATGAAAATACTCGTGTACGTCGGCAAGGTGAGCCTCGTATATTGCGCGGAAGCGGGCAGCGTCGAACTTCATCGACCCATAGACCCGTTCGACTATGAACGTGGTAAACGCGCGAAACTGAGGGTCAAGTGACGACCAGACCTCGGCAAGCTTTTCGAAGTGTTTGCCGACGGACGTAAGCCAGCCAGCAATGTCGCGTACAGTAAGAATAAACCTGCTCCCGGGATAGACTAGATCGAGCTGACGATAGAATGGAACTACAGAAATGTCCACGATAGCCTGGTAGTTGTTCAGTACAGAAAGCATTCCAGACCCCATTTCGAGTTCACGCTGAGTTACTGCGTCATAGGGATAATGAATTGTATTGATTCCGAGCTGGTTAAGCGCAGCGCAGAGACTCGTAGTACCTGTGCGACTCAGCCCCAGACCGAATACTTTTTTCGTGTGACCTGCCTTCATGATCTTCCCGACTGTTTAGTTGACAGATCGAATACCAGCAGACGCTCATTGCTTAACAGGCATTGGGCGTCCGTGAGATAGTCTGCGAATTCAGTGTATTCTTGCAGCCACCAGAATGCCGGCCAGAGAATCACGACACAGCGGACACCTGAAACGCACAGCCTTTCCAGCTCGGATAGCGCTGTTGCCCCATCCGGCGGACGCCCCAGATACTCACCGTCTTTTTCAGGAAATGGAATCGCACCCGAACCCCGATCAAGCCTGGTATAGAACTGACCATCGTCTATCAGAACAAAAACCTCCCCACCGGGAGCCACCTCTCTGAATTCCGCCATCGATTGCCAGAACCGTTCACCCCACACTGTCTCCATGTACTTTCCCGGATGGACCAGTGGCAACGGCGGGCTTGCAGTCTGTCGAAAATCACGCAGAGACGAATACTGATCCAGTTGTGCATCACTGACAAAGAGCAACATATTCTGCGCATACCACCAGCTCACCTGCTCGTCGTTCCATACTGTCTTACGCAAACAATCGATGGCAAGGTAAGCTTCGTTTTCAAACAGCTCAACCCAGTATTCAGGCCACTGTTCATTCACATGACGGGTTCCACCCTGGAAAGGAATCGCTGCGGAAAATAGCACAACGGGACTTAGCTGCACCAGCGAGCTAACCAGGCTTGCAGCCGACGCTTGCGGAAGATGCTCCGCCACCTCGAGGCATAATGCCAGGTCGAACCGGCGCCGGATTTGCAGGCGCCGAGATAAGTCAGCGCTGCGAAAGCGTGCCTCATCGATATCCAGCATGCGCCTGTCGACGTAGTTCCCGTCGATACCGAGTACATCCTGAATGCCATTTTCCTGAAACACCTTTAACCAGCTGCCCACACCGCAGCCCACGTCCACGACGCTGATCGGATTCAACCAGTCAAGGATACGGGGCACAACCGCACGCGCAGATCGGCCTGCATCATCACGTATATTAGCGAAAAATTCTGAACTGTATTGATCGATGCCTGCGGCCATTACCTTGCTCCCGCGGCGGTTCTTGTTAGCCGATGCTCAATACTTTCGGCATCGAGATAAATCCGTGTCAGGCAGGCTCCGCACCATGTCTCGGCCCTGCCTAACTTCGGCGCTATAATTTTTAACCGCCAACAGCGTGTGCCCAGTGCAGGCCGGCAGCCGGTCTGCGACCGTCACAGCAGGCCGACCCGACGCAGCATGTCACCGACAACCCTCTGCGCATCGAAATACTCACGCGCAATCTCCGCTGCCATAGCCGAGTGTTGCTCATAGTCTTTCGCTATGGCTTCGATAGCCGTAAGTGCTTCGTCTTCGCTTGTATATGCAAATAATCCCTGCCCGGTGGGAACAAATTTACTAAACGTGGTATCTTGCGTTATAACGGGTCTGCCCGCTGCCAGATAGCATACGCTGCGATCGCTGAACCAGCCGCTGCGCGGGCGCACGTACTGCTCTTTGGCCACCGTAAACTCGCCCAGCGACCCCTGGATGTAGTGACGATAGGCACGGGGATCATCCAGGCTCCCGGACGGTCGTGTACGCCAGCCGTATGCCTCGAGCTGCCGCTTCTCGGCTTCGCTGATGGCGCCGACCGCGAGTTCCATCGGCAATCGCGCCTTACGCGGCAGCTGGATGAATTTCCTGAATTCATGGTGTTTGCTCCAGCGCCAGGCTTCCCCCTTCCAGACCACGTCCTTGCCCTTGTGCTTCCAGTTGGCCACACTGGTCAACGAGGCGCCCTTGCCCGGTGGCGTGGCAGTCCACAGGTCCAGGCAGACCGGGGGGCGAGTGGGCTGCCAGTTGTATCTCTGCACGGGCACCAGGCAATCGGGGAAACCGATATTTTCGCCATAAGTGAACAAGTGGTGATAAGCATCGAGCATCTCGATGGTCGACTGATCACCGCTGGCCACACCCACCTGAAGCTGCACCGGGTCGGTCTCGAGATAAACGAGGCATTTGAGATCAGCAGACACATTCTGAAGTTCCTGCGCACCGCACAGATTGATGGCTACCTCCGCGTCCTGGTAGAGCACTTGCAGTGCAGCACGGTCGAGTGCTCCCAGGCAGGCGCCATTCGAGGCGGGACGGCCGAACACCCACCGCCGCGAGAACCCTATCTGCTGCATAAAGCCGCCGAGCAGCTCGACATTAGCGGTAAAATCCTCCGTCGGGTGGTAGGTCTTTGTATCGTAGAGCAGCCTGTCGGAATCCTCGACATACCAGACGTCGAAACCGAGTCGCCGTAGTGCCACCAGGTAATGGTAGACCTGCCATACCATACCGCCGAACGCCGAGGAGGCCAGCAATCCCCAGACCACCACTTTTCCGCGCGTGGCGGGCGGATAGTCCTCTTCCCGAACCCAGTCAAGCTCATCTGTCTTCATGTCACGCATACCTCAGACGGGCTGAATACTCCGTCCATTACTGAAAAAAGCTTTATCGCACTGGCTTCGCGAGCGGGTACAATATTGCACCGGCAACCTTCCCAATCATTATTCGCCCGATCCTGTACAACATTTCTAACGCTTCGCGACCGCTTTCTCTGTTACATTGCAAGGCAATGCAATTGTCGGGCCTCAATCATTTCTGACTAGTACTTCGTTGAACATTTTTTCATGCTCTGACCCTGCATAGTGTGAAAGCAGTTGGTCAAAGTTTGACAATGCATCTCGCAGATCATCACTGGTCGCTTTGAACACTCTCTCCGATGGTGGGCATGAATTAACATTCAGGAAGGCATAAATGCGCCCGAAGAAATCATCTTTATCCAGTAACAAATCTTCGTAAGACAGGTCAAGCATGGGAACGTCCAGCTTGCCGATAAAAGTTGCTTCACGCTGCATCTCTTCTTCGACAGCGCGTAACATGGAATGGAATTGCTCTGGATCGATATTGGCGGGTGGCAAGCTTAGTCTGTCATCGTAGATGTTCCAGTGGCCACTCGCCTCGTTTAGTCGAATCGAATTGAACCAGGAAACCGTTGTCTTGATAACATTAATGCGTCGCAGATGTATGACGTGGACGTTCAGGTCTGTCAATAGATCGTAAAACCCGTTTGGGTCCAATACATCCTTAAGCTTGGTCTTGAATCCTACTGCAGTGACCGGTGACCGAAGTGGCTGTGTCAAAAATGTTCGGGCCCAATCGAGCTGCTCTTTCGCCGTTTTCTTTCTTTTCCTTAAAGAATCCATGTGTTCGTGTTTGCACATAAACTCTGGATGTTCGCTGAGTGCCTCCATTACGTAGGAGCTACCTGTACGGCCAAGAAAGATAAGGACAAAGGGGACTGCTTTTTTCGCTTCAGTGGTCATCATTGAACCCCGCATCAGTAGGTCGTTCGCACCTAACCATCTGTGCCTTGGCGGACGATTTCTTTGTACCAGGTCTTCTTTTTCAATCTGTATTCTTCCAACCGTTCCTGAAAAGCTGCGCCATACCGTAAGATCCGGGATTCCATCAGCTCAAACGCAAACTGATAAAGCTCATAATCGAAGGCGTTATGCGCCAGTATTGAATCGATTGTTTTTTTCGGTAAACGATGCGTCACAGCTCGACCAGGATTGGTATTCTTTGGATAATAGAAAATATCATCACCCCAGGAAAAAGCGTCCTTTAACAATAATAACGTCGCGTCGAAATGCTCTGTGACTCCCACCACCGCGAAGTACTTGCTCAGGTTGTCTTTTGCTTGTTCCAGCATCGCTCTTGTACACCCGCCGAGCTCTGGCCACTGACCTGATATTCGCCGAACTTGCCCATTATCCAGCTCTTTAAACGGTGGCTTTTCCAGGAAGGCCTCGAGGGTTGTGTCTGCAGGCATTTTAATGCCCTGATGGTCGCCCCAATTTTCCTCCACGAGCTTCTCAAAGTGGTAGAGCGACAGAACACGCTGCACCGGGTGCCGCAGCATGGTGACATAGCTTGACGGTCGGGTGAGATATTCGTGAATACCAAAGAGGAAGTGTCCAACCACGGCTTTGAGGTCCTGACGCGGCAGAACGTGCCTTATTCTGTCCATGTCCTGCGGCGAAGGACCTCTCACGTAGCCTGATGGATAATAAAAAACCTTTGCGTTCAACCAACCGTTCTCCTCGGTCTGACAACCGTCCGGAGCGGATGCACGCAACTGATCGTAGATCAAATCTGCGAGTGTTGTACCGCCTGCCTTCGGTATATGTATGTAGAGTAGAACTGGCTGAGGATTCATTACCTGGACTTATGATCGGCTTGTTATTCGACCAACAAAAGGGCAGTTAAATCTTTCTGCACAAGGCGCCAGACTCTGATGCGATACCGATGCAGCCCTCAGACTCATCGATATTTTTTCCGTGTCTTCACTCACTTCAAGCGCCTAAACAGCTGATTCACTGACAAGTTCAGCGAACATGGAAGCAGCGACTTGAGGGGTCTCTTGCAGAAGCTTTCCATTTCCCAGCGACAACAGAATGTCGCAGCTTCTTAGCGTGCTGAGCCGGTGCGCGATCATGAATGTCGTTCTGTTCTGCATCAGGCGATCCATCGCCTCTACGATCCTGGCCTCGGTCTTGACATCAACCGAACTCGTCGGTTCGTCGAGTATGAGGACGGGCGCATCCTTGAGAAAAGCACGCGCCAGAGCGATTCGCTGGCGTTGCCCGCCGGACAGGCGCAGTCCACGTTCGCCCACCTGGGTATCATATCCCTGTGGTAATTCACGAATAAATTCATCAGCGTTAGCTGCTCGTGCTGCCTCGATAATCTCCTCTTCAGTCGCCTCCGGTCTCGCGTAGGCGATATTCTCCTCGATGCTGCTGGACAAAAGCAGGGGATCCTGCAGGACGATGGCAAACTGGTCGCGCAGATCGGCAAGCCGGTAGTCCCGCAAATCCACATTATCCAACAAAATGCGGCCGTCTGCCGGATCATAAAAACGCATCAACAGGTTCATCAGGGTAGACTTCCCGGAACCAGTTCGTCCTTTAATACCCACCCGCGCGCCTGCCGGGACCCGAAATGAGATGTTCTTCAGTATCTTCGTGGTACCGTCATAGCTGAATGAGAGCTTGTCGAACTCGACTGTTCCCTGAGCACGGTCCAGTGCCCGCGCGTCTGGCCGTTCCGCAACGTCGCTTGCCTCATCGAGCAGCGCATAGGCGCGTTCGGCGCTGGTTAACCCGCCCTGCAGCTTGGTGACCTGCTGACCCAGTGTCTGCAATGGCTGGTAGAGCTGGGCGAGATAGGCCATGACCAGCAGGAGCTGGCCCAGCGTCAAAATGCCCGCCTGCACGTGGGTTGCCCCGACATAGAGCACAGCCGCCGTACCGAGCGCGATGGTCAAACCAACCGAGAAATTGAAGGCGCTCTCGCCTGTGATGACACGAAGCCGCGCCCACAGCCCTTCCCGCGAACGATGCATGAAGCGGCCGTGCTCACGTTCTTCCTGACCGTATGCCTTGACCACCCGCAGCGCCCCGAGGACCTCCTGGATAATGGACAGGGCGGAATGCTCCAGCTGCTTCACTTCCCGCCACTGACCGCGAAGGCGCCTGCGAAACACCTGGGTCAGTAAGAATAGCACGGGTGAAACGGCCAGAGCGATCAGGGCAAGTTGCCAGTCGATCTGAGCCG
>JARFQV010000263.1 GCA_029287615.1 Pseudomonadota bacterium
TACGAGGGTGATGGTGCCGGTGACGAACTGGCGCGTACCCGTGAGGGGTACTTTGAAATCATCGAGATGGGCGTTGGGTATGATGAGAACCCCGTCGATAATACCAATATCTGGGAAGACCTGTGGGGCCTTTTGGGTAACTCCGTTCACATCCCGCAGTCGGATCGCAGCGAGCCGGCAATCCCGTTTGACTGTGACGCCCTGGTCAGTGCCTGGTCGCTGGGTGGTACCTCAACCTGGATCGGGAATTCGGGTTATGACATCTCGGAGCCGACCGGTGGTCTGTTCGGTTCCGTTCAGCTGATCGCCGTTTCCAGTGGTGAGGAGGTCGGTGTCCGGGCAGCCGCGCTGGATCACTTCTACGATCCGGTCTTCTTCGATGAGGATCTGCATACCTCGCCTGGCAATACGCAGCCGGCACTCGATGCGGTATTCCCATCGGTCTCGTTTCTGCTGGATGACAACCGGTTCATTGCCTCGGACTGGCTAACCTTCACCACCGATGCGGTATCGGCCCTGATGATGGTGGAAGGGGTGCTGAACGAGTACGACCTGAACCCGGTCCTGGAGTCAGAGACATCCTGGGTAGTCACGTTCCCGACCAAGTGGGACTATGTGGATACAGGTAGAAATCCCTTCACCTCGGTATTCGGCAGAAACGGCGCCTGCGAGACGATCATCGCCGGTATCGTGGACCGCGAAGAGCAGTCTCCGCTGATCGATCCGCCGGGCGGACCTGATTTCTCACCGCTGCCGCCGATCCCGCCGATCCTGGAAGAGCAGATCTGCTGGGAGGTCAATGTCCTGAACTTCAATGATTCGGACGTGCTGAACTCGAATCTCGCGAAGACGATCACTGTGCCTGAGAACTTCACTGCAGGCTGGATGGATCTGGTATTCGCCAGTGATATCGATGGTGATCTTCTCGGTGATAACTGGATGGTCTCCCTCGATGGCGATGTCTACCTCGGTCTGCCTACCCTCGGCTTCCGGACCACCGTTATCTTCAATGATAACGTCGGTATCGGTGCTGCTTACGCGGACGCCATCCCGAACTCGGGTACGGCCAGGATCTTCGAGCCGGGCGATCCGGACATCCCGCCGAACATCCCGGGTGGTGGTGGTCCTAATGGTGGTGGAAATGGTGGTATAGATCCCGTCCTTTAGGGGTTGATGGTCAAACCACTAGCATGACGTTGTAAACAAATGGGCGGAGAACGAGGTTCTCCGCCCATTTTTATTTCTATTTGTGTCGATAAAAAAATCCGGAAAATACCCTAAATATATTGCATTATCACTATATAATAATATACAATGTGTTGGTCCTGTCGATCAGTGCCAGGGATCTGCTCACAGGTGACGGTTTTTTCAATAAAGAATAAAGTCAGTCAGGGAGTTGGGAAACTGTGATGCCACCGGGTTGTACTGTGGTGATGCATTACGATCTCGGTAATTATGGGGATGTGTTTGCCGATGTGTGACGCGCGTCACAGTATTGACGCATGACAGGGCATAGCATTTGTCTTTATGCGGCTGGATCTTGGGGATCGGTACGGGCCCGAAAGGCAGGATGCACTTTTTCTAACACAGCTAGAGAGTAGGGTACGGAGATTTATATGACTATCAAGTTGATGAGTTCGTGTATGGCGGGTTCGTTGTTATTCGTCGGTCTGGCGGCAGTACAGGCGGCAGACAGTATCAATACGGTCACGGTGACAGATGTAAATAACGACCGGGTGACCTGTATTGTCCGGAATTTCGTTGTGGATACCGGCGGGGCCGTGACCATCACCGCATCCGATGATTGTATCAATGTCATTAATGATACTGGTGGCAATGTTGTACCGGTAGCGAGAAATGATTCCGCCAGTACCACCCCCAGTGCCTCGACCACGATCGACGTCCTGGCAAACGATACCCAGGGAGACCCGACGGTCTCCGTGAGCACGGGACAGCCGCCGCAAGGGGAGGGTTTTGCCTCCGTCAATGTCTCCAACCAGATTGTCTATGATCCGCAGGGATTTGCCGGCCCTGATACCAGTTTCTCCTATACCCTCACAGATGGCGACGGCGAAACCTCCACGGCTGTAGTAACCGTGACCGTTTCGGACAATAGCGGTGGCGATGGCGGCACCTGCGTGGACGGGAATGGTATCGTTTGTATGGGTGAACTGGCACATGGCAGTCACCATCTTCTCCTGCCGCGGGGTACTACCCACGGGTACCACTTCACGGGTTCTCCTCAAACCAGCGCCGTAGCAATATCATCCACCTCACTGGGTGGGGTGGATACGGTCAAGTCATTTGCAATCAGCAGCACGCCGGGTTCGACGACGGGTTCCTATCCCTGCAAACCAGCGGATTCAGAGAGTGGCGGTATCTACTTCAGTGGCGGATCGTCAGCCAGTTATATCTGCAATACTCCAGTGGGCGGGGACTTCTATTTCAGTATCCGTCATCGGGATTCAGATGCGAGTGGCGGTTACTTCATGCAAATCCGCTAGACTCATTCGTTTGTTACCAACATGGCCTGTCCCCTTTTTGGGGACAGGCCTTTTTCTGTTAGCAGGGAGAGTGGGAATGAAGAATATGAACCGGAAAGGGCCTGCCGCCTTTGCTTGCCGGATCGGTGTCCTGGTAATCGCTATCAGCGGTATCGCTCAGGCGGAGCAGGATGTGTTGATAGAAGGACCCGCCGTCACGGTGACGGTTGATGATTTCAATGCCGCCCTGGAACGGGTCCCGGAGGGGAAGCGTGACGGTTTTCGGGCCAGCCAGCAGCGGGTCGTCAAGTCGGTGGAAGGCATCTATATCGTACAGGCCGCGGCGGCGGATGCCCGCGCCAAGGGCCTGGACAAGGACCAGAGGGTGCAGGATCTCATCCGCCACAGCACCAACAACATCCTTGCCAGCGAGATGTTCCGGCATGCCATTGAATCAGCGCCCGCGCCGGACTTCGACAAGGCGGCCGATGAGCGTTATCGCACCAATCCGGATTTGTACATGCTGCCTGAACGGCGCAGGGCCTCGCACATCCTGATCAAGCCGGATGGCCGCTCCGATGCCGAGGCCCTGGAACTGGCCGGGGAACTGCTGGTCCGCATTCAGAAGGGGGAGAACTTCGAGGATCTGGCAGGGCAGTATTCCGGGGATACGGGGAGTGCGGGGAAAGGCGGCCAGTTGTCACCGTTTCAAAAGGGCAAGATGGTCAAGCCATTCGAGGAGGCCGCCTGGGCCTTGCAGAAACCCGGGGATATCAGCCAGCCGGTCAAGAGCCGGTTTGGCTATCACATCATTCGCCTCGATGAAGTCATAGAAGCCGCTCCTCTGCCCTTTGCGTCGGTAGAGCCTCGCATCATCGATCAGTTGCGCAAGGAGTACAGCGAGACGATCAAGGGTGATTATATTACCCGGCTGCTGTCCGATCCCGGGATCAAGATCAACAAGGACGCGATCAACAGCCTGATAATCCAGATAGAGCAACCGGCCAACGTGAAATAGTTATTTGAGGTTCAGTCGCACCCTGTCAGGTCGTGTGGATGCCGGTACCCCTAATCCGGTTTCCTGGCCAGCAGGATCAATCCGTTCGTGCGTAATTGTTCTTCCGGATACTGCTCCAGCAGGGATGGTGGAATCTCCGTCTGCATCTGGTTGCGCCGCTGACGGATGATTTCAAATCCCTGATCTTCATGAAACCGGACGATTTCATCCGCGGTGCATCGATTCAATTTCGCATATTCGCGCAACCGGAACGCCTTGTATTCCATGGGTGACATGTCGGTGAAGATCCGTCCGCGGCCTGCCAGGGAGACCTCTCCCGCAAATTCCATGACCCGTGCGGACAGCTCCTCTTCATCGAGCAGTAAATGGGCCCAGGGTTCGGTGAGATACTGCCGAAGGTGGTGTCCGAAGGGAGAGTAAAACAGGGGTTCGATCTGCAGGAAGACATGCCCTCCGGGCGGCAGAAGGCTGAACAGGTCCTGCAGGATGCCCGGTATCAGTGCCTTGTCGATGTGTTCGAAAACAGACCAGGAATAAACCGCATCGACCGTGTAGCGTCCGCTCAGAACCGAACCGGCGTGAATATGATGAAATTCAAGATTCTCCGGCAGTTCGTTCAGCCGGATCTCGTTTTTCGCATTCTCGGCCAGGGAATCATGGGTCCGGGCAACATCGACACCGATCAGCCGGATCTCCGGAAACTGCAGGGCGAGAGACAGGGTGGTGATACCCCCCCCGCAACCAAAATCGAGTATGCGGATTCCGCTAGCGGACTGATCCCTGAAATCCTTGCGGCTGATCACGGGAAGCAGCCAGTCCTTGATGACATTGGCGGCATGGTTGAAGTGCGCCTCGAACCAGGGTGCCTGGATATTCGAGGCATCCCAGGATGCCGCGGACATCCCCGATTTCTGTGCCGGTTCCGGCTTGTCTTTTAACATGGTTGTTTCCTGATCTCGCTACCAGTTGTCCGAATCCTCATAGCCATATTGCACCAGGAAACGGTTTGCCTCCGACTTGAAGACCCTCTTGTGCTCTTCCTTGAAGTGGTTGACCCAGTCGCCGATCCTGCCCTTGCGGAAGGAGTGCGTGCCCGTGTTATAGGCATGATCGGCAATGTCTTCAAGCACGGTATCCTCGGGTGCGATATCCAGGTGCTCCAGGATTCTGTGCAGTTCTCCCAGTTGTTCCCTTCGCGATCCGCCACCCTGCGGGCCGATCAGCCGCTCAAAGACCACCGGACAGCAATAGGGCTTGTCGTTCCAGCCGCCCCAGGCATCCGAGCGCCAGCCGATTCCCTCGTGTATGATTTCCCTGCCCTCGTGATCGTCCCGGAAACCGGTGATGGTCGCCATGAGTCGTTCGTCATCGTTGGCCATGCGGCTGTAGCTTGGATAGAGTCTGTGAGCCGGTTGGGACATAATGTAGTGATAAAAGGAAACCACATTATCGCGCGGGTCACGGATCATGGAGAATAGGGTAAGGTTTTCCCTTTCTATCAAGGCCGGAATATCGTTCAGGTACGGAAGGTGTCCCTTGGAAAACTGGCCGGGCCGGGTTTCGGGAAGCAATTCGAATGCACGCCCGACATTCTGCCAGTCAACCTCGATCGAGGAAGGCCGGTATCCGGGTACGTGTGACAGTACCTGCAGGAGCAGGTGGGTACCGTTCTTGGGCAATGTATTGACCAGCACTCGTTTTAACATGGTTAGATCACGGAATCCGGGGGCGTTGATGGCCAGAGACCGGCGCTGCCCGTAGGGTGGAGGGCAATCTTTCTGGAGTTCCCTGCCATTGTCAAGATAATGCAGGAGTCGATATCCGTCTTGTATCCCCCATGCACCTGAAACCATATACACCCGATCGGCAACTCTATTTTCTGCATATACCGAAAACGGCCGGCACTACGCTACGCGTCTTGCTGGAGAATCGGTTCCATGTCGATGAGATCTGTCCCGCCTATGACTTTTTGTCCCTGACGGCCTATCCAGCGAACGAACTGATGGAATTCCGGTTTTTTCGCGGGCACATGGGTTATAACCTGGTGAATTATCTTCCGGAGCGGCCCTATACGCTCCTGATGCTCAGGGACCCGGTTAAAAGAACCATATCACACTTCGAATACATCAAGCGTGATCCCGCTCATCCACGGCATCGGCAAATCCATGAAAGGAATCTGGACTTACAGTCATTTCTGGAGGACCCCGCACTCAGGATAGAACTCGAGAACAGCCAGACAA
>JARFQV010000161.1 GCA_029287615.1 Pseudomonadota bacterium
TCGAAGGTCAACAGAATACGGTGTCGCATCACATCCGGCGCAACCGCCTGAATATGTTGTGGCGCGACAAATTCATCGCCGTCCAGCCATGCGCGGGTGCGCGCGCAACGCGCGAGCGCAATGGTTGCACGCGGCGAGGCACCAAAGCGGCACCAGCGCTTCAGCCCCTCGTCGTAGGCCTCGGGTTTGCGACTGGCCTGCACCAGGTCGACGATATACCGGCTGAGCTTTGGATCCAGGTAAAGTCGCGCCGCATCCTCGCGCACCTTGAACAGCTTTTTCTGGGTAAGTACATCGGCGGGAGCCTCGGGTGCTGACAGCTGCCTGTTGCTGTCGAGTTCCAGGATGGCCAGTTCGTCTTCATGGTCAGGATAGTCAACATTCACATGCATCAGGAACCGGTCGAGCTGTGCTTCCGGCAGGTTATAGGTGCCTTCCTGCTCAATCGGATTCTGGGTCGCCAGCACCATGAACAATTCCGGCATGGCATAGGTCTTCAGGCCAACTGTCACCTGGCCCTCGCCCATCGCCTCGAGCAGTGCTGACTGCACCTTGGCCGGGGCGCGGTTGACCTCGTCTGCAAGCAGGACATTGTGAAACAGGGGACCGGCACGAAATTCGAATTCACCCTTTTCGTGTCGGTAGATATCCGTACCGATCAGGTCGGATGGCAACAGGTCCGGGGTGAACTGGACGCGGTGATAATCACCCTCGATGGCCTCAGCCAGCGCCTTGCCCGCGGTGGTCGTGGCAAGCCCTGGCATGCCCTCCACCAGTACATGGCCCTCGCTCACCAGGCAAATGAGCATACTGTCTACAAGGTCACGCTGCCCGACGACGCGGGTAGCCAGATGTGTTCGAACACCATCCAGGGCTGAAGAATCGATGGTGCGGTCGGTGGCGGTGCTACGGGAATTTAACAAGGCGCTCTCCTGCAGGGTATCGGGGCAGCATAACCCGCTTGTTCTCAAGGAAGCCAGCACTACCTGCATGGCCACCCCGCGATGCCGCATCCGTCTACCTGCCTGTTACTCTCTGGATAATTCTTTATACAGACAGAATATTATTGTACGAGACGCCGCCTGAAACCCCTGCATGAAAAGCATGCATAACAGCAGCACCCCCCTTACTTATTATGTTAAGGGTACATTACAGGCTATTCCAGATACAAACCGCCTGCTTTGATACAGATCAACTGGTTGAGATTCACCCGGCATCAGACAACCCCGCTTCTGACCAGACTCAACGAGATCAAGGATATTGCCAGGCGGGTTGCTTACTGAGTAACAGTAGCATCGCCGTATCCAGATCAGGGGTTTCAACAAGCAATCCCGAGTGGTCGCTGCCGTACGGGTTACAGCCATCCACTGACCTTCAGCACCATGCCGCCCGGATACTTTATTCGAGTAATAGTATGGCTACTTAACAAGGCCGATTTTCTCCAGAACCGACCTTACTTTACTCTTTGATGGCTTTTCTTCCGCTTGACGGGGCAATTTGTTGAGGGAAATGTCATGGTATTTTCCGGTGCGATCAATAAAGGAAAAACCAGCATTCTCTCTTTTCTGAATGACAAACTGACTGAACGGTAACGCGACAATTGGAAGATCCATCGCCTCTGCAAAATAGATGCTGAACGGGCAGACAAGTGTTGGTTCGTAACGGATATCGTGCTGCCATGGATCCGGAGAAAAATCATCGCCACAAACAAGGCCGCCTTTTTTTATCTTGCTGAACACCTTGATCAGGTCAATGGTTATGCCTCGCAAGGTATGGTCGCCATCGATGTATACAAAATCCAGTTACTCATCCGGTATCGCATCGATGACTTCTTTCGTTCTCCCTCGAAGTACGACTACTTTTTCGGACGCAAAGGCTGTTTTTTCCATTGCCTCGGCGTAAACGTCTTCGAACACCTGTGTGTCCACATTAAACGGCTTGTTCCAGTCTGGCAGACTGGCCCAGGGATCTATCATGAAATAACGCTCGATCGAGCCACACTGCTGCAGAACATGCCTGGCAAAATCCCCCATTCAGACCCCGACCTCTGCCAGGGATTCTGCTCCTGTCGCGTTCAGCACCTGTTCCCACATCTGGAATCGGGATGCAACACCCGACACCACATCCTGAAACTCTGAACCCTCAACATTCATGATTTCCCCTGTCGTAGTCATGCTTCCATTTATGAGAACAGTTCCTGCCTAGCTAATAAATGAATAAACCAGAAAGGCGCCGAAACCCGCGGCCAGCACACCCCCAACACGGCCATACGTTGTTTGCAGAGACAACGCCCAGGCAATGATCCGTTTGAAATTATCGCGCCCTATAACGGCGAAAAAGACAGCGGCAACAATCGATATCCAGCCGATCACTTCTATCGCCAGCGGGAACCTGGAAACATCTGCCTGAACGATAAGCAGCACACCCAGAACCAGTCTTACGACGACGGCCGTTATATGCAACCAGGGTTCATCGATATGTCGTGTGAACAGTCCAAACAGGGTTTCCGGGTTGACAAGTATTACTAACCCGGCCAGCAGCGTTAAGACACCAAATATAATGATCAGTGCTGACACGATTCCTACACGGACCTTGCGCAGATGACTGAATTCATTGGTGTCACCACTCGCACAATACTTATTTCTCCAGTACCCGCGGCATCAGCTCGACCAGGTTGCAGGGCCGGGTGCGGTAATCCAGCTGGTGACTGATGATTTTTCCCCAGCCGGTACGGCAGGCGCCGGTTGAACCGGGCAGGCAGAACAGGAAAGTGGCATTGGCAACACCGGCAACGGCGCGTGACTGCACGGTCGAGGTGTTGATCTCCTCGTAGGACACGGTGCGGAACAGCTCGCCAAAGCCGTCGATCTGCTTGTCGAACAGGGCCGAAACCGCCTCCGGCGTGGTATCCCGGCCGGTGATGCCGGTACCACCCGTGGTGATCACGGCGTTGATGCTGTCATCGGCGACCCACTGCGAAACGGC
>JARFQV010000170.1 GCA_029287615.1 Pseudomonadota bacterium
CGCCTGATTGAGGACGACTCACGTACCGGCTGTGAAATTTCCAGCCCCCATGGAACTACCCGCTGGTGGTTTGACAACAATCACCATGGTCCATTTGTCGAGGCAAGCTCAAGTAATGGAAGATATATCGGATATGATGCACGCATACCAGTGCCGGATCATGCCCCCTGAACCCGGCGGCGGCAATCACGGTGGAATCAGTAGTCAGGCCTTCCGCGAAATGGGATAACAACGCAACCTGCCAGGTCGCGGTGCACGCTGATTCGCCATAAAATACGGGATCGTCGCCTCGATAACGGGGCGCTGTTTCAACCGGCATCCTCTCTTTCCGAACCGGGCCCTCCGTAATCCGTTTCTTATTGACTTTCATAAGAATATCAGCTAATTTCGTGATATTGTGGGTTTGTTGGGTACCATCTGACATCAATCTGCAACCTGCCCGATACTGCAGGACAATCAGCATTTATCAATCATTTTCAGGAGATCAGCCATGGTTTGGTCCAAACCGGAATTCGAGGATATGCGCTTCGGTTTTGAAGTAACAATGTATATATACAATCGATAGTCTGACGGGTGACTTTCCAGCAAGACAGCAGACAGCAAACAACCATTCACCCGCTCAACCGGACACCCTGCTCCTGCACGCACATACCATGTGCGTATTTACAGACTGATATCTCACTCCATTCTTAATTCAATCCGGGATGTCAGCAGGGACCCAGGGATACCAACCGGAAATTTTCCGTTATCAGATCAATGCTTGTACGGATTCTCGGATCAGGGGCTGGTGGCGGATTTCCCCAATGGAACTGTAACTGCAGCAACTGTGCCGGATACAGGCAGGGCACAATACGCGCTCATGCCAGAACGCAATCCTCAATCGCGATCAGCCCCGATGGTAGCAAGTGGATGCTGGGAAATGCCTCACCGGATATTCGCAGCCAACTGGCAGAGTTTACTGCCGTACACCCCCGCGGGGCTGTACGGGACTGTGGCATAGAGGCTGTAGTATTAATCGACAGTCAACTCGATCACGTCACGGGTCTTCTCTCATTGCGAGAGTCGCATAAACCACTGAAGGTTTACTGCACCGAACGAACACACGAGGACCTGGTTAGCGGTTTCCCGTTGTTTTCCATCCTCGAACATTACTGCAGAATAGACTGGCAACCCGTTCCTGTCGATGAAACCTGGATGGCTCTGGATGGAATAGGCGGCCTTTCCCTTGTGGCGATTCCGTTAACCAGCAAGCCCCCACCCTACTCGCCACACAGACAGAACACCCGACCAGGTGACAATATTGCACTCCTGGTAAAAGACGATGAATCCGGCAGAACACTTTTTTTTGCACCTGGACTGGGTCTTATGGAGCAGCATCTGGAAGCGTGGATGTCGGACGCCGATTGCCTGCTCGTCGATGGTACCTTCTGGACCGATGACGAAATGCAACGCCAGGGTGCTGGTCAAAAGCGGGCAACTGAAATGGGACACCTTGCGCTATCGGGCCCCGACGGTCTGATTGAGCAAATCAGCCGTTTTTCCAAGCCCAGAAAAGTCCTGATTCATATCAATAACACCAATCCCATTCTCGATGAGGATTCACCTCAGCGAAGCCTGCTGGCTGACAAGGGAATCGAGGTTTCCTTCGATGGCATGGAAATCGAGATATAACCAGCCACAGTTCTCTGGCATGATTCCGGGCGAACCACACAAGGTCTGATCTTTGATGGAGTTCAATAGCTTGACGGGCGTGAAAAAAGAATTCAGAGATAAATTGATGTCTCTAGGCTCCCGGTATCATATTCATCACCCCTTTCACCGCATGATGCATGAGGGGAAACTAAACCGCCATCAAGTCCAGGGATGGGTAGCCAATCGCTACTATTACCAGATCAAGATACCAATCAAGGATGCCCAATTGCTTGCGAATTGCCCGGATGAATCGGTACGCCGAATCTGGCTGCAACGAATCATTGATCATGACGGTACCGGCACGGAAAATGGAGGCATTGAAGCCTGGTTGCGCCTGGGGGAAGCCTGTGACCTGGATCGTGCAACCCTGCAATCCATGCGCATGGTGCTCCCGGGTGTGAAATTCGCGGTAGACAGTTATGTAAATTTTGTTCGCGATGCCCCGTGGCAGGAAGGTGTCTGCTCTTCACTTACCGAACTGTTCGCCCCTGAAATTCATCAGCAACGCTTGACAGACTGGCCGGAGAAATACCCCTGGATCGATCCGGAGGGACTCTCGTACTTCCGTAATCGGCTGGGGCAGGCCAGGCGGGATGTAGAACACGGAGTGAACATAGTTCTCGAACATTTTGTCACGCCTGCCGCGCAGTCACGGGCATTGGAAATCCTGCAATTCAAGCTTGAGATTTTGTGGAGCATGCTGGATTCAATGTATCTGGCCTATGTGCTGGATATGCCTCCCTTCTTCAACACCAACGGGGATTCATGGGCGGAAAAATAGAAAAAACCATGATTTTCGGCATTGCATCTCCCTATCGCCTGCAATGGGAAGATGCCCAGGACAGTTATGTCCTGTTATATCCTGAAGGAATGGTTACCCTGAACAGGAGTGCCGGTGAAATACTGCAGCTTTGTGACCACACCAGCACCGTCAGTGAGATCCTTACACAGTTAGGGGACAAGTTTCAGGGGGCGGATATCGAGGCAGACGTGCTTGAATTTCTGGAAATCGCACTTGCCAGAGGCTGGATAAGTAATGAATAACAGCCACCGACCTCTCTGGCTGCTTGCAGAACTGACCTATGCCTGTCCCTTGCAATGTCCCTATTGCAGTAATCCTGTTGATTAC
>JARFQV010000201.1 GCA_029287615.1 Pseudomonadota bacterium
ATAGAGCCTGGCGCCTACGCCGACCTGTTACTGGTCGATGGTAACCCGCTGGAAGACATTACCGTCATTGGCGGTACAGATAAGTGGTTCGATGCTGATCCGGCGTGGAAGCCGATTGAGACCATCGACCTGATCATGCTCAGCGGAGCCATTTACAAGAACGCGCTGTAGGCGCCTTCCTGTTACCGCTAAATTACATTCCCTGTTTCATCGGGGGATCCCTGGTCCGGTCGCCTGAGCGCTTTCAGCTTTACCGACCGGCATTGATCCAGAATCCGTCTTGCGCCAGTGCAGGCGACTGTTGCATGAACACTGTACAAAAAACAAAAGGGTTAGCATTAAATCATGCTAACCCTTTGTCAGGAATGGTGCTTTTGGTGGGCGATACTGGGATTGAACCAGTGACCCCTGCCGTGTGAAGGCAGTGCTCTCCCGCTGAGCTAATCGCCCCGATAAGATGCCCAATAGTACGGTTCAGCCTCCGGGGGGTCAATGTTGCGGGTCTCATACTGCGTGCCACCGCACTGACAGAGCATGATAATCGTTTTCAACAAGCCTTTCCGGGTGCTGTCCCAGTTCACCACGGAGGGTGACAAGGCAACCCTGGCGGATTACATCGATATTCCGCGTGTCTACTGTGCCGGCCGTCTGGATTTCGACAGCGAGGGTCTGCTGATCCTGACCGATGATGGTGCCTTGCAGCAGCGCATTTCCAACCCGAAATACGGCAAGGAAAAGGCCTACTGGGTACAGGTCGAGGGCATTCCCGACCGCAGGGGACTGGATCAGTTGCGTGACGGTGTGAGGCTCAGGGATGGCATGACACGTCCGGCGAAGGTCGAACTGATTGCCCCCCCTGATATCTGGCCGCGGGATCCGCCCATCCGTGAACGACGGAATATTCCGACTCGCTGGCTGAATCTGGTAATCAGTGAGGGCCGTAACCGGCAGGTGAGGCGCATGACGGCTCACATCGGCTGCCCCACGCTGCGCCTGATACGTCACCGCGTCGGTGACTGGAGGCTGAAATCGCTTCCCGTGGGGTCGTACCGCGTGCTGGGACGGCACAGGTAACTCCACCCGGTCTCATGACGGGGCAGGGGGCATACGGGGGATGCAGGTTACCCGCTTGCGCGGCCGGGGTGTGCGAGTTGTCTGTAACATTCCCTATTGTCTATCTGCCTTGCCATGGCAGGCGTGGGGCCATTCGCTTTTTCCGGTGGTTATTTTTCATCTGGAAGGGATAGAATACGGCCTCCACTGCACACACGCCGGTTCCGGTAAACACAGACCGGGTGTGGTTTTCGGATACCAACACGAACAAGGAAACTGACATGACACGCATTACGAGATTTTCTGCCCAGATCCTCACCCTGTGCATTTTCATCCTTGGACTGGCCGCGGCACCGGTGGCTACTTCCGGGCCAGCCCTGTCACGAATCCAGGATAAGGGCGAACTGGTGCTGGGCACTTCCGGCAACATGCCGCCCATGAACCAGAAGCTGGATGACGGCGAGGTGGTCGGTTTCGACATCGACCTGGCCCGACTGATGGCCTCCGGCATGGGTGTCAAACTCAAGATCCAGACCATGGCGTTCAACGAGCTGCTCCCTGCACTTCAGAAGGGGGATGTCGATGTGGTGATTTCCAATGTGACCATGAACCCGAAACGCAACATGAGTGTGGCCTTTGTCGGGCCGTACATGACCTCCGGCAAGTGTGTCATCACCAAGGAGGAGCGTCTGGCCAAGGCGACAGAGGCCGAGAACCTCAACGTACCCGAAACACGTCTTGCCGCGCTGCAGGGTTCCACCAGCGCCGAGTTCATCAAGGTCCTGCTGCCGAATGCCACGATGACACTGATAGAAGACTATGACGGCGGTGTCAGGATGATCAATGACAACAAGATCGGCGGTATCCTGACCGATTACCCGATCTGCCTTGCCATGCTCAAGAAATACCCTGATGCGGGCTTTGTTTCCCTGTTCTCGCTGCTGAGCTATGAACCGATCGGTATCGCCATCGCCGGCAATGACCCGCTCTACATCAACTGGACGGAAAACTTCCTCAAGCGCGTTGACGGAACCGGCTTGCTCGAGGAACTGGCTGTACGCTGGTTCGGCCGGCCGATCGATGAAGAGCAGGAAGAGGAGTAATCGCAAAATCCACCCGGCTCGCTGAGTACGCGCGGTCAGGTGCGGCAGACAAAAAGGCGGCCATTGCGGCCGCCTTTTCTGTTTGCACGACATTTGTCTTTGAGGGTAAATCGCTTATCCTGCGTATATCACCACTGACATTCAGGGAGAATGTGTATGGGGCCGAGTCTGGTCATTACGCAGGCAGGCCGGGTTTCCCTGGCTGCTCTGGTTTGCCTGTTGTTCTCGATGACACCGGTTGGCGTTGCCGCGGAATCCAATCCGCTGGAACCGGTGGATACTTCCAGTCCGCGGGCGACGCTCACCGGATTCCTCACCGAGCTGGATCAGATCTGGAGTCTTTTTCAGGATCCCTACTGGGATAATCCCAGCAAGGAGCTGGAGACGCAGATCTTCGCGGGTGCGGCACGCGTCCTGCGCACGCTTGATCTCAGCGAGTTCCCGCCGTCGACGCGT
>JARFQV010000176.1 GCA_029287615.1 Pseudomonadota bacterium
TCTGCTGCCGGCTCGGTCAGGGCCCAGCACCGTGCGAGGCTTTCCAGCAGAAAATGACCGTAATGGTTGAAATACCAGCCCAGATAGAGATAACGGCCCGGAAGGGTGGTCACCGCGGATGATTGCACCGGGCACAGGGTATCCGGATTGTCCAGGGTGAAGTCCCTGTCTCTACGCAGATGCTGGCCAATGGCCATCCGTTCTCCGTTGTGATCATAGATGCCTCCCATGCCGCTTTCGGCACCGATAAATTCCGACTTCGTTACCCGCGCATTCCGAAGTGTATGGATCTCCCTCTTGGGCAGGCTGAAATCGGCAATTTTTCGATGCCAGGGGTGGGAATGGTACGATGCGCCGGCCTCGTCTGGATGAAGGATCAACTCCATTGAAAATCAGATCCTGTGGCGCAGCTTCAGAAACGGTTTTTCAACCAGCCAGAATGACAGGGAGGAGACCAGCAATATCGGTACCATGGTCCAGAGCAGGAGATTGAGGTAGGGATAGCCCGGGGTCAGAGAGGGCAATGAGGCGCGGGTAATCCATTTGACAACCGGAAAGTGCCACAGGTAGATGCTGTAACTGATTATCCCCAGATACATGACTGGTTTGTTGCTCAACAATACCGTGGCGATGCGGTTACCCAGGGCAATCACAAAAATCATCAAGGCCAGAAAGATCCCGAAGAGGGTATGCCAGATATACAGGGACCAGTGTCCGGCCCAGAATGTCTGACCCAGAATATTGTCGGTGTGCATGGGTTGCAGGTTATGAATGAACCAGGTCATTGCACCCATTGCAATCAGGGCCAGAATCAGCAGGAGGCTCTTGTAACGGGTTATTCCGCCGGAATCCGGCTCGTCGGTCCTGATCCGCAAATACCACCAGGCAGCGACCATTCCGGCCACAAACTGGTCCAGTCGTCCCGGGAGTTGATTCAGAACCCAGACTCGTTGCTGGACTGTGGAATCTGTCAGGAAATTCCAGAAAACCAAATAACGGTATAGTACTACAATGAAGACCGATGCAACCAACAGCACAGGCCATCTTTGGGGCGGTACCCAGAGTGCCAGCAACGGGAGTAAGATATAGAAATTGAATTCGATGGGTAGCGTCCAGTAAACCGGGTTGAGCTGGCTTCCGGGATCAGACAGGACGTTCTGCAACATCAGGAACTGGGCAATCAAGGCACCGGTATCAAGCGCGGCTATCCCCCCGGTGACCGCGATGAGGCTGGCCAGGATGATCAACTGGATGTAGTAAGCCGGTAAAACGCGAAGCAGTCGCCGGCGAAAATACTCGGGTATCCGGATGGGTGAACGCTGACCCTGGTAGGCCTGGCAAAAAGGCAGGCCAAGCACGAATCCGGACAGCACAAAGAACATATCGACGCCCGCCCAGCCGGATCGGATCAACGGCGTGAAATCAAGATGCAGGCCCAGTAGCTGGTATTCGTAGGTGGGCCTGCCGGCAAATCCCCATATATGCCAGAGCGTCACCCACATTGCGGCGACACCTCGCAAACCGGTCAAGGCATCAAGATATACTCGTGAACTCGTGCCCTTTCTCTCCAGGCTGAAAATCCTGGATAATACTTGCATGGGTGTTGCTCTGCAGACGCCGGATCCAGGGCGGATTGTACATCATTACCGGTGAATTGAGATAATCGAGCGGTCCCCGGAACCGGATGAAGGGGGCTGTTACCCGAGAGATGATCACTGTGTTGCTGCCTGAAGACACAAGAGTCAGGGCGCGAGGAGAAAAGTCTTGCCATGCTGAATGATCGACGAACCATGCCGACGGGCCCGGTATCCTGTGCAGTCCCGGGGCACGGCGCCATTGTCCCGCATTCCTGCAGTGGTGCTCATTCGAGTAGAGTGGCTGCACGGCCCTCGCGCTGTATTGTCTTGCAGGTTACCAGCCTCCGTTGCGGTATTCTTTCCCCTGCCGAACGGACCGGATGATATGCAGGATCCATTCTTTATCCTGGGATGCGTACGCTCAGGCTCGACCCTGTTGAGAGATCTCCTGCGCCTTCACCCCAACCTCGAGTGTCCGGAAGAAACCCATTTTTTCAGATGGCCACAGGCATTTGGCACGAATGACTATAATTTCGTTCAGAACCAGAGAAAGGTCCTGGCCGAACACAGAAAGATCGACGGAATCCCGGAAGAGACCTTTGCTGATATCCTGGCGATGTCTGCCAATCGCAGGGAATTTTGCGACCGTTACATGCGGTGTTTCCTGAAGAACAAGGGATGTGAAAACAGTCGCTGGTTCGACAAGACGCCACAAAGTGTTTACGGTGTACTGCTGATCAAGGCATTTTATCCCTCGTCGAAGTTCATTCATATCGTTCGTAATCCCCTGAATGTCGTTTCCAGTATTGTTCGGGGTCACATGGTATCCAGTCAGTCCCTGACCGGAGCGATTAATTACTGGCTGGAAGCGATCATGATTGTCCGGCAGTTCAAGTCGGCGTGGCCTGCATCGATCCTGGAAGTCCGGTATGAAGACCTGACAACTGATCCGCAGTCGATCCTGAAAGAAATACTGGATTTTGTCGAGGAGCGGGAAGGGACGATTGATTTGCGAGATCAGCATATCCATCGGGAAAAAAACGAGTACCGAAAGGTCCTGGTTGACAAGGATATCGATCGGGTAAAAAAACAGCTTTCCGACTATATGGAATCGTATGGTTATTTATAGGCGCCGGATTTTTCAGGCTTGTCGATGCGTGCCAGTGCAGCTGCCACGACCTGGTCCATGTTGTAGTAGCGATAACTGGCAAGTCGTCCGATAAAGGTGACGTTCCGCTCTTCCCTCGCCAGGACCTCGTAACGTTTGTAAAGCTGCTCGTTTTTGACGATGGGGACTGGATAATAGGGGTCTCCGGAAGTGCATGGATACTCACGGACGATTGCCGTTCTGGAGTGTGGTTGACCGGTGATGTGCCTGAATTCAGTGACCCGGGTATAGGCATGCTCATTCGGATAGTTGATCGTTCCGACCGGTTGGTGTCTTTGCTCCGGCAGGTTCTCGTGCACAAATTCCAGACTGCGATAGGGAAGCCTGCCGAAGCGGTAGTTGAACCAGGCGTCGATCGGCCCCGTATAGAAAATCTGCCTGGCCCTGATCCGGTCTCGCATGTTGAAAAAGTCTTCCCCGAGCCGGACCGTGATGTTGGGATGATCGAGCATGCGCTCGAAAAGCCGGGTATAACCCAGTTCTGGTATTGCCTGCCAGGTATCCCGGAAATAACGGTTGTCCCGGCTGACCAGCACGGGAACCCGTGCTGTCACGGATGGTGAGAGCTCTTCCGGTTTCATTCCCCATTGCTTGCTCGTGTAACCCAGGAATATCTTGCGGTAGATAAAATCAGCCAGTTCCCCGATGTCATCATTGCTGCTTTCCCGCAGTTTCAGTATTGGCGCCCTTGCGCCGTGTCCGTATTGATCCACGAGCAGCTGTTCCAGATGATCTGCCTGTGCTGCAGGAAACAGGGCATGCAGTGAGTTGAGATTGAATGGCACCGGCACCAGCTTGCCGTCAATCCGCGCAAGAACCTTGTGTTCATACGGTCGCCAGTCCGTGAAGCCGGAGAGATAGTTCCATACCCTTGAGGAATTGGTGTGGAACAGGTGCGGGCCGTACGGGTGCTGTCTCTTATACACATCTCCGAGCCC
>JARFQV010000251.1 GCA_029287615.1 Pseudomonadota bacterium
GCTAGCCCGCATTTCTCACCAGTCGGCGCGGAGATCGCGAAGCAGATTTGTTTTCACAAGGGATTTTCTGACTGAGCGGAATACCCGTGTGTATTTCCGAGGGAAGAAAATCCCTTGTGGGAACAAAGATCAAGCGAGATCGTGTCGATCTGGTGAGAAATGCGGGCTAGACAGTATGAGACCGTACCAGTGACTGCAGTACCCGGCCCAGGTCATCCTGCACCTTATCCAGCGACTGGCTGGCATCGATAACCCGATAACGCTCCGGATTCTTGCGGGAAAGGTCGAGGTAGGATTGGCGTACCCGTTCAAAGAATTCCGTTTCCTCCCGTTCGAACCGGTCCAGATCACCGCGTTTCCCGGCCCTTTGCAGACCGGTTTCCACGGGCAGATCGAGTAAAATGGTCAGGTCAGGCCGAAAGGTGCCCTGTACCGACTCCTCCAGACGGGCAATCCTGGCTGTGTCAATTCCACGCCCTCCTCCCTGGTAGGCATAGGTAGCATCCGTGAAACGATCGCAGAGTACCCATTCACCCCGTTCCAGTGCGGGCCGGATCACTCTGGAAAGGTGCTGTGCCCGTGCGGCAAACACCAGCAGCAGTTCACACTCATCATCCATCCCCTGGAAACGGGTATCCAGCAGTAATCGGCGTATCTCCTCGCCCAGCGGCGTCCCCCCCGGTTCACGGGTAACAGTGACCTGCTTGCCTTCAGCCTTCAGCCACTCATGGATGTAATTCAGATTGGTTGACTTGCCTACTCCCTCGATTCCCTCCAGAGTGAGAAGTTTTCCCTGCATGTGCGGCACCGTTTCCCTCCTCTATTTCCCTTGCTGCATGATCGAAGAATCAACAAGCCCTAAACGATGCCATGCGGGTTAGTTTCCTTTGCCGCCGAGCTGATATTTCCGTACAGCGCGATTATGTTCCTTGAGTGTTGCAGAAAATTGATGGCTGCCATCCCCCTTCGCCACGAAGTACAGTGCCTTACCCTCTTTGGGATGCAATACAGCACGGATGGCATCGAGACCGGGCATGGCGATTGGTGTAGGTGGCAGACCATCGCGCGTATAGGTGTTGTAAGGGGTGTCGGTACGAAGATCCTTGCGCCGGATATTACCATCGAAATTTTCACCCATACCATAGATTACGGTCGGGTCGGTCTGCAGGCGCATTTTTCTGTTCAGCCTGCGAATAAATACCCCCGCTATCTGGCCGCGCTCATCGGCCACTCCGGTTTCCTTCTCTACTATGGATGCGAGGATCAGAGCCTCTTCCGCGTTCTTCAGCGGCAGACCCTCTTCCCTGTTCTGCCATTCCTCCTCGAGATGTCGCTCCATGGTCCTGTAGGCCCGCTGTAAAAATTCGATATCTGTTGTGCCTTTCGGAAAATGATAGGTATCCGGAAAAAACCGACCCTCGGGATGAATGCCGGGATAACCGAGCCGCTCCATAATCTCTGCGGCTTCGATACCCTCCAGGGTTCCGGTCAGTGCCGGATTATCTTGTACATACCGCAGCATTTCCCTGAAATTCCAGCCCTCGACAATCGTCTGCGAATACTGGACTACGATGCCACTGGCAAATTGTTCCAGCAGTTGTGGCGGCGTTGTACCGAAGGCTATCCGGTACTCACCGGCCTGCAGACGCGAGTCCAGTTTTGTCCGGCGCCCCAGCCAGATCAGGAAATGAGGATGCTGCGTCACCCCGAGCCTGTGCAGGTCACCAGCGACGCCGCGCAGCGATGTGCCTGCGGGAATGGCATAGTCCATGCCGTTCCCGGGCAGTACCAGCGGTTGTACGAGAAATTCCTGGTATTTCAGAACGATCCAGGTACCGGCAAAACCCGTGATCAGGATGATCATGACCATCAGGGCAATCAGGGTACGTTTGAGCCCGGCGCAGGATTTGCACTCTACCCCGTTCTTGTCGATTTCCGGCTCAGGCTTCATCCGGCATGTTCTTCGAAATCGTGATCAGTTGCATTGTGCACCATATCCATCAGCTTTTTCGACAGATTGTTTGGTTGGTACTGCCAATCCTCAATCTGACGGACCGGCCAGATACCGATCAGGCTGTTGGTAATGAAAACTTCATCGGCCTCTTTCAGGTCATCCAGTGAACACATACGAATCGATGATGCGATATTCCTCTGTGACGCCAGATCCAGAATGATCCCGCGCATAATGCCAGCCACGCCGCAACCTGACAAATCGGGCGTGATGAGGGTACGGTCCCGGACGAGGAAGAGGTTGCTCATGGTCCCCTCGACGAGGTATCCGCCGGCATCCATCATCAGGCCTTCCATAATCCCGGGGTCATTCCATTCCTGCCTTGCCAGGACCTGTTCAAGCCGGTTCAGGTGCTTGATTCCAGCCAGGGCCGGGTTATTGCCAAGACGCAGATTACAGATTCTGGCCCTGATGCCATCCGTGGCATATCTTTCCGGGTAATCCCTCCAGGGGAAAACCTGCACGATCCGGGTCGGTTGAAGACTCTCGCTTGCCTGGTATCCACGTCCACCGGCTCCCCGTGTGATGATGATCTTCAATACAGCCTGATCCCGATTCTTCAGGAGTCGCCGTACCTCTGCCAGCAGTAGTCCGGTTTCGGGGGAAGTGATTCCGAGTCTGCCTGCACCTGCTGTCAGACGGGCCATATGCCGATCCCAGAAACATGGCTGAGCTTTCCGCACAGCAATCGTTTCAAACAACCCGTCTCCGTACAGAAGCCCGCGGTCATACACCGAAAGGAGGTCAATTTCCCGACCATTGACGAGCGATATACTTGCAGCATCACCCGTCATGGTGACCGGTACCCTTCCCTGAAAAAATACGGACATCATACGGGAAGCAGGTCTCAGGGGGACATAGCCGCACAGGTGGTGTATGAGTGGTTGTGGCCAACCGGGGCATCCCTTTTATTCACACAACCGGCGTGCGTTCCCTGCCCGCATCCAGGGCCAGTAACAGGCCTCGTGCCTTGGCGCGTGTTTCTTCCAGTTCCCTCTCCGGTACCGAATCGGCGACAATTCCGGCACCTGCACGTAACTGGATCCTGTTTTCCCGACAGGTCATGGTGCGGATCAGAATATTGAGATCCATGCTGCCATCCAGATTGATATAACCCATGGATCCCGTATAGGCGCCCCTCCCCTCCTGCTCCAGTTCTGCAATAATCTCCATGCATCTCACCTTGGGGCAGCCGGTAATCGTCCCGCCGGGGAAGACCGCCCGGATCACCTGTCCGGGTGTAATATCCGCATACAGTCGTCCCCGGATATTGGAGACGATATGGTGTACATGGGCATAGGATTCCAGGATCATCAGTTCATTGACCTCGATGGTACCCGGTCTGCACACGCGTCCCAGGTCGTTCCGTTCCAGATCGATCAGCATGATGTGTTCTGCCCGCTCCTTCGGATGGGTGAGCAGTTGCGCAGAATAGGCGGTATCCAGATGTTGTTTGCTGCTGCGCGGACGGGTACCGGCGATGGGACGTGTCTCGACCGTTTGTCCCTGTGTTCTGACCAGCCGCTCCGGCGAGGAACTGATGATGGCTCCCTCAGGCCAGGTTGCAAGACCGCTGAATGGAGCCGGGTTATATTGACACAGGCGGTGGTACAAACGGACCGGATCCAGCCTTTCTCCGAGGCGGATATCCCATAATCGGGACAGGTTGACCTGAAATACATCACCTTCCCGGATGTAGGTCAGGATCCTGTCCACGGCCTGGAGATACCGATCCGGATCCGCCTCTGTGATCACGCGGGAGGGAAGTGTTCCATAGTCTGTTTCACCGACGGTAGACAGGGCATTGATATCCGCCTCCATCTCTTCCAGCAGGCCGGATTTTTCGGGCTCGGCTACCAGAATCACCCTGCATGCGTGGTGATCAACCAGTACGGCCGCCGGGAATCGGGTCGCGATGGCCGTGGGCAATCCGTCTACCGGCTGCGGAAGGCTCAGCACCGGTTCGACCTGCCTGGCAAGTTCGTAGCCAAGATACACGAACCAGCCACCGTGAAACGGCAGGTCCTTCCGGCAAGGCTCATCAACCCTGCTTTCCACCCACCATCGGTCGAAGTTTTCGAGAAAGTCATTCCCGGTCCCGGTTCGGCAGGCAGCGCCACCCGGTTCATCGGTCTCCTGGAGTCGCAGGCTGTCTCCCGGAAAGGCGAACAGAATGTCGTATTGTCCATGCGCCGTGCTCTGCAGCAGGTGTGGGTAACGCAAGGGATGGGCGGCATGCAGTGCCAGGAGGTTCGGCCTGGTATCCAGAATGCGAACGGGCATGATTGGCTGCGTTGATTGCCGGTTGGCTGTCAGCCCAGCTTCTTCAGGATTATCGTTCCGTTGGTGCCCCCGAAACCAAAGGAGTTGGACAAGGCGATGTCGATCTTCATTTCCCTCGCGGCATTGGGTACATAGTCCAGATCACACTCCGGACCGGGATTGTCCAGATTGATCGTCGGCGGTGCAATCTGGTCGCGCAGGGCAAGAATGGTAAATACGGCTTCCACACCGCCCGCGGCACCGAGCATGTGTCCAGTCATGGATTTGGTCGAGCTTGTCGCCAGTTTCCCGGAGTGGTCACCGAAGACATACTTGATCGCCTGTGTTTCGGCGATATCGCCTGCCGGTGTTGAGGTGCCATGGGCGTTGATGTAGTCAATATCCTGCGGATTCAGGCCGGCATCGCGCAGGGCGCTCAGCATGCAATTGGCTGCACCCTCCCCCCCTTCGGAGGGTTGTGTCATGTGGTAGGCATCACCGCTCATGCCGAATCCGGCTACTTCAGCATAGATACTGGCACCGCGTTTGCGTGCATGCTCGTATTCTTCCAGCATCACAACACCAGCGCCGTCACTGAGTACGAACCCGTCCCGATCCCGGTCCCATGGCCGGCTGGCGGCTTCGGGATCCTCGTTTCGTGTGGACAGTGCACGCGCGGCACCGAAACCGCCAAGACCAGTGGGACAGGTGGACATCTCGGCCCCGCCGGCAAGCATGGCATCCGCGTCTCCGTAGGCTATAAAGCGCGCGGCTACCCCGATATTATGTGTACCCGAGGTACAGGCCGTGACTATCGCAATATTTGGCCCCTTGATACCGTGGGTGATCGAGAGATTGCCGGCAATCATGTTGATGATATTACCGGGGACGAAGAACGGGGATATTTTCCGTGGACCACCATCCAGGTATGCATTGTGCGCCACCTCGATCCCGGGCAGGCCACCGATTCCGGAGCCGATTGCGATACCGATCCGCTCTGCATTTTCTTCCGTGACTTCCAGGCCGGCATCATCAAATGCCTGACAGGAGGCTGCTATGCCGTAATGGATGAACTCGCCCATCTTGCGCGCATCCTTGGCAGGGATATATTGGGTGATATCAAAATCCTTCACCATGCCGGCGAAACGGGTCGAAAACGCCGAAACATCGAAACTGGTAATCGGCGCAATCCCGCTCTTGCCGGCAAGGATATTATCCCAACTCTCGCTGATGCTATTTCCGACCGGGGACACGATGCCAAGCCCCGTGATGACTACACGTCTTCTGGACAAGGTTTGCTCTCTTCAAAAAACCTGCGTATCAATAGTCCATCGCTGTAAAAAACAAATGGCCGCGACCACTGGTGTGGTGTCTGCGGCCATTTCAGGTAGATAGCGATTAACCCAGATGGGCGTTTACGTAATCTATCGCCTGCTGAACGGTGGTAATCTTTTCGGCATCTTCATCCGGAATCTCGCATTCAAACTCTTCTTCCAATGCCATCACCAGTTCAACCGTGTCCAGGGAATCGGCGCCAAGATCGTCTACGAACGACGCGGTATTGACCACATCTTCCTCTTTCGCCCCTAGCTGTTCGACAACGATTTTCTTGACGCGTTCATCAACATTGCTCATGACTGGTTTGTCCTCTGATTTGTTGGTCCGCCTATGCTGCGGCGGGTATTGTAGTGAAAGGCAGATGCAAGATACAAGGTTATTGTAACCTCGCAGTGTTATGCCCCCGCCTGCGTCTAGCGCATGACAGCATTGGTTAAAATTCAATCAATTCCAATTAAAACAGCATCTTAATGCACTTTCATGCCAATATTGGGGGGTAGTAATCACCAGCCCGTTCTGGCTGCCTGATCAGGGCATGTACATGCCGCCATTCACGTGTATCGTCTCACCGGTTATGTAACTGGCATCATCGGATGCCAGAAAGGCCACGGTGCGTGCCACGTCAGCGGGATCACCCAGCCTGCCCTGCGGGATTTGCCCAAGCAGTTGCTCCCGCTGCCCGTCGGGAAGTGCCCTGGTCATATCGGTATCAATGAAACCGGGGGCGACGGTATTCACGGTAATTCCGCGTGATGCCACCTCTCGTGCGAGCGATTTTCCAAAGCCAATCATCCCGGCCTTGGCGGCAGCGTAGTTCGACTGACCCGGGTTGCCGGTTGATCCGACCACCGAGGCAATGTTGATGATTCGTCCATACCGTGCCTTCATCATGCCGCGCAGACAGGCCTTGCATACGCGGTAGACGGAAGTGAGATTGGTATCGATGACCTGATCCCATTCATCGTTTTTCATACGCATGAGCAGATTGTCCCGGGTGATTCCGGCATTGTTGACCAGGATGCCGGGGACCGCATATTCGTTCTGAACATCCTTCAGGAGCGCATCGATGGAGTCCTGGTCGGTCACATTGAGTTGTCTGCCTGCGCCCTTGCTATTGTTCGCGGACAGTGTATCCGTAATGGCCTGCGCCCCCCCTTCCGTGGTGGCGGTTCCAATGACCGTGGCGCCACGTCTGCCCAATTCAAGTGCGATTGCCTGTCCAATACCCCGGCTCGCGCCGGTTACCAGTACGATTTTGTCTGCGAGCGACATGAAACCCTCCTGAAAAAAGTTCGATTGACCACCGCACCGGCCTGATCAGGTAATACGAATCAGCTATCCCGGCGACAGGACGCAAGCGCACTCGCCAGTGAATCGGGATCATAAACGGGAAGGCCGGTAAGTGACTTGTCGATTCTCCGGGTCAATCCATTCAGTACCTTGCCAGGACCGGCTTCCAGCACGGTGTTTATTCCCTGCCCCGCCAGGTGCTGAATGGTCTCCACCCAGCGTACCGGCTGATAGAGTTGCTGCTGCAGTCGAGCACGGATTCCGGAAGGTTCATCCTGCCGGGTTACATCAACGTTATGGATCACGGGAATGTCCGGCTTGCCGATTTCTGTTTCATTCAGCAATTGTCCAAATGCTTCTGCTGCGGGTTTCATCAGTGCGCAGTGTGAAGGAACGCTGACCGGCAGCTTTATCGCCCGTTTTGCGCCCTTTTCCCTGGCAAGCAGGATCGCGCGTTCGACTGCCCCGGTATGTCCGGCGATGACGACCTGTCCCGGTGAATTGAAATTAACGGCAGACACCACTTCGTCCTCCGCTGCCACTGCGCAGATATCCCTGACCGCATCATCCTCCAGTCCCAGTATCGCAGCCATTGCCCCGGATCCATCCGGTACGGCGGATTGCATGCAACGGCCGCGCTCTTGTACCAGTTCTACGGCAGCGGTGAGTTTCAGCGACCCGGCACAGACCAGAGCCGTATACTCCCCAAGGCTGTGCCCTGCCATGCAGAAAGGCCGTGGACCCTCTGCATCTGTCCATGCACGCCAGACTGCGGTACCCGCGGCAAGCATGGCTGGCTGGGTTTTTTCAGTCTTGTTGAGTTCCTCCCCGGGCCCCTCCTGTACCAGTTTCCACAGGTCGTAGCCGAGTATTGCAGAGGCCTCCTCGAATGTCCTCCTGACTTCCGGGCTGGTTTCCGCCAATGCGGCCAGCATACCGACCGACTGTGATCCCTGTCCGGGGAAGACGATAGCCAGGCTGTTTTCGACGGGATTCTGATTCATGATCTGTTCTGTCAGGTTCTGATCCGGATTATCCGTGCACCCGCTAAAAACGAAGCAGTGCGGAACCCCAGGTAAAACCGCCTCCAAATGCCTCCATCAGCAAGGTCTCGCCTCGCTTGATACGACCGTCCCGAACGGCGACATCCAGTGCCAGGGGTACCGAGGCAGCAGAGGTATTACCATGTTCATCAACCGTGACAACGACGCGCTCCATGGGCATTCCCAGCTTTTTCGCCGTCGCCTGGATTATACGGATATTGGCCTGATGAGGTATCAACCAGTCGATATTCGATTGTTCCAGGTCATTGGCCGCCAGGGTCTCATCGACGATACGTCCCAGGGTATTCACGGCCATCTTGAATACCTCGTTTCCCTGCATGTGTATATATGCCTGCCCACTAGTCAGGTGTTCATACCCGCTGGAAACCCCGGCAGGTACCGTCAGAAGGTGCTCATAGCTTCCATCGGCATGCAGGTGTGTCGACAATATTCCCGGTTCATCGCTGCGTTCGAGGATGACTGCTCCGGCACCATCACCGAACAGGACGCCGGTGCTGCGATCATTCCAGTCAACGATTCTGGACAGGGTTTCCGTTCCCACCACCAGCGCGCATCTGGCGCTACCCGTGCGTATGAACTTGTCTGCGATGCCCAGGGCATAGATAAATCCGGTGCATACTGCCTGGACATCGAATGCCGCACATCCATGTATGTCGAGGCGCTGTTGCAGAAGGCAGGCCGTGCTTGGAAACACCCGGTCCGGCGTGGTTGTTGCCAGCACGATGAGATCGATATCTCCCGGCTGGATGCCGGCTGCGTCAATTGCATTATTGGATGCGATTTCAGCCAGGTCACAGGCGGTTTCACCACCCGCTGCAATATGCCTTTTACTGATGCCGGTCCTTTCCCGAATCCACTTGTCGGAAGTATCCATGATCTTTTCCAGATCATGGTTGGTGAGGATTTTTTCGGGCAGGTAGCTGCCAGTGCTCTTGATGCGGGAGTAATTCACCCTTCGCCCTCGATTTGCAGGTATGATTTCACCTGATGGCTGATACGTATGGGCACAGCCTCCTCTGCTTCAAGGACGGCCACCTTGATGGCATTGGCAAAGGCATCCTTGTCCGCGCTGCCATGACTCTTGATGATGATACCCTGCAGACCCAGCAGGGTAGCGCCATTGTACTGGCCGGGATCGATCCGGTTGCGGAATGCCCTGAGTATCGGCATCGCGACCAGACCCGCCAGACGGGTGATGATATTGCGCCCGAATTCCTGCCTGATAAAGTGGGAAATCATCTTGGCAACACCCTCGACTGATTTCAGTGAAATATTTCCGATGAATCCATCGCAGACAATCACATCGAAATTACCCTTGAAGATATCGTCACCCTCGGCAAAACCCGTGTAATTCAGGTGGCTGCGTGACAACAGACCGGCTGCGTCCTGTACCTGTTCGTTCCCCTTGATTTCCTCTTCACCGATATTCAGCAGACCGACGCGGGGTTTATCGGTACCATCAACCGCAGTAGACAGCACCGATCCCATCACAGCGAACTGTAGCAGGTGGTTACTGTCGACATCCACATTGGCACCGAGATCCAGCATCCAGGTGTGTCCTGTCATAGTTGGAAGTGCGGTGCAGATGGCTGGCCGGTCTATGCCCTCCAGCATTTTCAGGACGAATCTCCCCATTGCCATCAGTGCGCCCGTATTTCCGGCGCTCACGCAGGCATCGGCAGTCCCGTCCTTGACCAGATTGATGGCAACCCGCATGGATGAGTCTGTCTTGTTGCGCATGGCATGCGCTGGCGACTCATCCATGTCTACCTGTTGAGAGGCATGATGGATTCGCAACCTCTCGCTGCGCTCCATCCCGCTGGTCTGAAGGGTATCGGAGAGTATGGATTCATCCCCGACCAGTATCAGTTTCAGGGCTGGATGGCTTTCGAGAACGCTGAGTGCTGCAGGGATGATAACGGCAGGACCGTGATCTCCTCCCATGGCATCAAGGGCAATCGTGAAGTTTCCATCCATCGTTTCAGTGTGCAGGCAAAGGAAATGCCACCACAGATCAACGTGATGGCATGTCGTTTAAGCAGGATGCAGGAACCGGAGGACGAACCGGGGTCAGTCAAGATCCTTGTTGATTACCTTGCGTCCGCGGTAGTAACCGTCGGGACTGACATGGTGACGCAGATGTGTCTCGCCCGTTGTCGGCTCTACCGATATCGTGGCTGATTTCAGTTTGTCATGTGATCGGCGCATGCCACGCCTGGATGGTGTCTTTCGATTTTGCTGGACTGCCATGTTGTTCTCCTACAATTGATCTTTGAGTTTGGCCAGAACAGCAAACGGGTTTTCCCTTTGTGTCTCTTCCGGCGAATCTGTTCCAGTTTGCGGTGCCAGGCACTTCTCCTGCTCAGGGTGAACCGGTACCTGCGGCATGGCGAGCAGTACCTCATCGGCCACGATGTCCGCCAGTCGGGTCGGTTCTGCCGTCACGATCAGTGGCTCGTACCGCGGCGTCAGTCGCGAAGCTTCTTCCTGGTCGGCCACCAGCCCCAGACGAAACGCAAGGTTCAGGGGCAGTACAACGGGTTCCAGGCAGCGCTGGCACAAGAGCTGAATCCGCCCTTCAATGGTACCCGCCAGAAAACGTGTGCCATCGGGGTCTGTGTCCATACGCATGACGACATCCAGTACTCCTTCCGTGTCATGAAGCAGGGGCAAGACCCGATCGAGGCTCGTCACCTCAATCCGTCCCTCGAGCGTCCGTCCTGCATCGGCCATCGCCAGCAGATCGATGCGTTGTGGCAGACGCTGTGACATAACCTGCGGATTCTAAAGAGTTACAAGCAATCTGTCAAAAGGGAATTCCGGCTAAAACAGGGTCTTCCCGGCAGCCACAACCACTCGATATAGTAACAACATGAACTGATACTCTTGGATGGTATACCGCGCCGTTCATTGTGTATCATTGTGCAGGTGTGGTTTGTTATGCCAGACGGGATACTCAGCGGGCTCACCAAGGGGCAGTAGCGCAGATGAGGCATGTGACGTATCGACGCCCTTCCGGGTCAATAGACGAGTGACGGCGTGAAATGCTAACCGGTATTCCGGCACCTGCCGATGACAGGACAGATAGTTGATCAGAAAAATTCTCATTGCAAACCGTGGTGAAATAGCCGTACGGATCATCCGCGCCTGCGCCGAGGCGGGCATAACCTCGGCCGCAATCTATGCCGATGCGGATCGTCATGCCTTGCATGTCAAGAAGGCCGACGAGGCCTACAATATCGGCCCGGAGTCGGTCGCGGGGTACCTGAATGCCCACCGGATTGTTAATCTTGCCGTTGCAACGGGGTGTGACGCCCTGCATCCCGGTTATGGATTTTTATCCGAAAATCCACTGCTTGCGGAAATTTGCGAGCGCCGGAACGTACGCTATATCGGGCCAGGCGCAGACGTCATCCGCTCCATGGGGGACAAGATTCAGGCGAGGCGGCTGATGCAGGAGGCCGACGTACCTGTCGTTCCCGGGAGTGAAGGTAATCTGGGCGGGATTGACGAGGCGCTGATGATTGCGGACGAAATCGGCTACCCGGTCATGCTGAAGGCGACCTCGGGTGGAGGCGGCCGGGGCATACGGCGTTGCGATTCTTCCGCTGAACTGCAAAACAACTACAACCGCGTACTATCTGAGGCGACCAAGGCCTTCGGTCGCGCCGAGATCTTTCTTGAGAAGTGCATTGTCAACCCGCGGCATATCGAGGTGCAGATTCTTGCGGACACCCACGGTAATATAGTACATCTGTTCGAACGCGACTGTTCTATCCAGCGGCGGCATCAGAAACTGGTTGAGATCGCACCCTCTCCGCAGTTGGATGATACAACCCGTGCCTGGCTGGGCAACCTTGCCGTGCGTGCTGCACAGGCGGCTGGCTATACCAATGCCGGAACCGTGGAATTTCTGATGGACCGGGATGGACAGTTCTATTTCATGGAGATGAATACACGCCTGCAGGTCGAACACACGATCACGGAAGCAATAACCGGCATCGATATCGTGCAGGAACAGATACGCATCGCGGGTGGTGAGACCCTGGGATTCAGACAAGATGAGATTCAGCGGCGTGGATATGCGATAGAATTCCGAATCAACGCCGAAGACCCGAAAAATGACTTTTTACCCAGCTTCGGTCGTATCACCCGCTATTTTGCACCCGGCGGCCCGGGGGTCAGGACCGACGGTGCCATATACACCGGTTACCCTATCCCGCCCTACTACGATTCGATGTGCGCGAAACTGACCGTCTGGGCGCTGAACTGGGAAGAGATGCTCAACCGTGCGGACAGAGCGCTGAAGGACATCGGCGTCTACGGGGTAAAGACAACCATCCCCTATTATCAGGAGATACTCAAGGTTGCCGACTTTCGCCATGGCAGATTCGACACCGGTTTTGTCGAACAGCACCCCGAACTGACCAACTACACCGCCAGCCGTCCGAACCGTGAGTTATCCGCCGTAATCGCGGCATCCCTGGCCGCACATATGGGAATGTAAGAGTCTGAATTCATGTCCACAGTCCATATCACTGATTTAACACTGCGCGACGGTCACCAGTCACTGATCGCCACGCGGATGCGTACCGCAGATATGCTGCCCATCTGTGATCAGCTCGATCGCATCGGTTTCTGGTCGCTCGAAGTATGGGGTGGCGCGACCTTCGATGCCTGTCTGCGTTACCTCAAGGAAGATCCCTGGGAGCGATTGCGAAAGCTGCGTGCGGCGCTGCCCAATACCCGCCTGCAAATGTTGCTGCGCGGCCAGAACCTGCTCGGGTACCGGCATTACTCGGATGATGTGGTGCGTATGTTCGTGGCGCGTGCTGCAGAAAATGGTATGGATGTTTTCCGGATCTTTGACGCCCTGAATGATATCCGCAACCTGAAAGTGGCGATCGATGCGGTGAGGGACTGTGGCAAACATGCACAGGGAACCATCTGTTACACCACCAGCCCGGTACACAGTGTTTCCGGGTTTGTTGCGATGGCCAGAGAACTCGCCGCAATGGGTTGCGACAGTATCGCCCTCAAGGACATGGCCGGACTGCTGACGCCCATGGTTACCGCAGAACTGGTCAGTGAAATCATCTCAGCGGTTGACCTGCCACTTCATCTGCATACCCATGCGACTGCGGGCACGGCAGAAATGTGTCAGCTCAAGGCGATCGAACACGGTTGCCGGCACATTGATACCGCGATTACCTCGTTTGCCGGTGGCGCCAGTCATCCGCCCACCGAAAGCATGGTGGCTGCTTTACGGGACACTGATTATGATACCGGCCTGGATCTGAAGGCCCTCCAGGAAATCGGCTTCTATTTCCATGAGGTCCGCAAGAAATATCACCAGTTCGAAAGCGAGTTCACCGGACTCGATACGCGTGTGCAGGTCTTCCAGGTCCCCGGAGGAATGATCTCCAACCTGTACACGCAGTTGCGGGAACAGGGTGCACTGGATCAAATGAACGAAGTGCTGACCGAGATTCCCGCAGTCCGCGAGGATCTCGGTTATCCCCCGCTGGTCACACCAACATCGCAGATCGTGGGCACCCAGGCGGTGCTGAATGTACTGACGGGTACGCGGTACGGAACAATCACCAATGAAGTCAAGTTATACCTGCAGGGAAGGTATGGCCGGGCACCGGGCAGAATCAATACCATCGTACGGCAGCAGGCGATCGGCAATGAGGACATCATCGAGATTCGTCCGGCAGACCTGCTGAAAGACGAGATGGATTTTCTTCGCGGCCAGATTGGGGAACTGGCCAGAAACGAAGAGGATGTCATGATCTATGCCATGTTCCCGGAGGTTGGCAGGGAGTACCTCGAGCAGCGTGCGAACAATACGCTGATCCCGGAACCGCTGGAACCGGTGAGCAATGGCCAGGATGGCGGCAAGGGACGGCCCACCGAGTTCAACGTCACCCTGCACGGCGAAACCTACCACATCATGGTGACGGGAACCGGGCATCAGACCGAGGATAACCGGCCATTCTACATGACAGTCGACGGGGTACCGGAAGAGATTCTTGTCGAGACGCTCGACATGATCTATCCGGAGACGGAGTCAGGGGAAGAAAAGCGACCTCTCAAGGGCAGCAAGCGCCCCCGCGCCACCCAACCCGGGCATGTCACGACTTCCATGCCGGGAAACATCATCGATGTGCTGGTCAGCGAGGGGGACCGTGTGGAAGCTGGCGCTCCTGTCCTGGTTACCGAGGCAATGAAAATGGAGACCGAAATACAGGCTCCGATCGCGGGTATCGTCAAGGCGGTACATGTCTCCAAGGGGGATGCCGTGAATCCGGACGAGACCCTGATCGAGATCGGGGACTGAATACCGGGCGGTCGTGAACGATAAGAACCCGTGCAACCACCCTCCCCGCCCTTGCCACTCCTGCTTGCATCCACATCCCGCTATCGTCGGGAACTGCTGGCACGACTGGGTATGCCGTTCGAGACCATGGCTCCGGATGTGGATGAGACAAGACAGGCCGGTGAAACGGCGACTGAACTGGTACAGCGACTGTCAGAAGCCAAGGCACGTGCGGGCGGTGATACTGCCAATGCCCTGGTCATCGGTTCTGATCAGGTAGCGGTGCTGGGGGAGGATATACTGGGCAAGCCGGGAGCGCATGAACCGGCCTGCCGGCAACTGGAACGTTTGTCCGGCCAGGTGGTTACTTTCATGACGGGGCTGTGTCTGTACAACAGCGTCTCCGGGGATATCCAGCTGGACATGGTTCCCTTCCGGGTACACTTCCACGACCTGAAGGAAGAACAGATCGATCGTTACCTGCGCAGGGAACAGCCCTATGACTGTGCCGGGAGTTTCCGCTCGGAGGGACTCGGTATCACCCTGTTTCGCCGTATGGAGGGTGATGATCCCACCGCATTGATTGGTCTTCCGCTTATCCGTCTGTCCGGAATGTTGCATGCGGCCGGCGTGACCGTGCCATGAACCATTCAAGCCCGGCAGGCCCTTTCAGGAGCCGGTTAAACGGGACGGCAGTCGCTACCGCATACCGCCAGTTGCACCCAGGCTGTTTGCAAGGATACGTGCCAGGGCCACCCCGATTCTTTCTCCCAGGCGCTCAAACAGGTCCGGCTTGCTGGTGAAATCCACGATCTTCTCCTCGCCGACTACCTCGCGAGCCACATAACCGGCGCTGCCCAGGTTATCCACCAGACCGAGTTCTACGCTGTCTTCACCGGTCCATACCAGTCCACTGAAGATCTTCTGGTCGTCGCTCAGCAGCTTGCCGCGCCCCGCCTTGACGGCGTCGATGAACTGGTTGTGGATATTATCCAGCAGCATCTGTATGTGCTCCACATCTACCTCGTTCTCCGGCAGAAAAGGATCAAGGAGTCCCTTGTGATCACCCGCGGTCATCAGACGGCGTTCAATTCCAAGCTTGTCAATCGCCTCCACGAAGCCGAAATTATCCATGCGAACCCCGATGGAGCCAACCACGCTGGCTTTGTCGGCATAGATCTTGTCGGCAGCAACGGCAACATAATAGCCGCCCGAGGCGCAGGTGTCTGAAATTACCGCATACAGCGGCGTATCGGGATATTTTTTGCGTAGCCGCCGGATCTCATTATTGATGTAGCCGGATTGTACCGGGCTGCCGCCCGGACTGTTGATCCGCAGGATCACACCCGCCGTGTTCTTGTCCTCGAAGGCATCGCGGAGCCCGTTGATTACATTGTCGGCACTGGCAGGCATCTGGTCCGAGATGATGCCCTGTAGTTCGACCAGTGCGGTGTGCTTTTCCTTGCCAAGCCCCCCCGCAGTCCATTCAGAGGGCCAGTACATAAGCAGCAGGATCCCCAGATAGGCTGCCAGCAGCAGCTTGAAAAAGGTATTCCATCGGCGGGCACGCCGCTGCTCGTTGATGGAGGCGAAGGCCAGCCGGTTGACCAGGTCGCGCTGCCATTGATCCCTGTTTCCCATACCCAGATCCAGTTCCTCAAAAAAGTCTGCTTTTTCATCGTCGCCCTGGTGTTCAGATTCGTGCTTGGACATCGTTCATACCTGTGTACTGTTGATCGAGGACACTTCCGTGCCGCCTGAATTCGCCGGATTGAACAAGTGTAAAATTTCGGAAATGGTATCAAGACAGGCAAGTGGCTGGTAGCGGTTGAGCCGGTCCGGGCTGTGAATCCCGTAGCTCACGGCAATCTTGTGAGTGCCGGCGTTGCTTGCCATGGCCATGTCATATTCGGTGTCTCCAATCATCGCGGTTTGAGCGGGCTCAATATCCAGTTCAGCCATGATTTCCCGCAGCATTTGCGGATCAGGTTTGGACCGCGTTTCGTCAGAGCATCGGGTTGAATCAAAGCATCCGTCCAGTTCCGTTTCCGCAAGAACCCTGTTCAGCCCGTTGCGCGCCTTTCCGGTGGCCACCGCCAGGAAGTATCCATTCCGGCGCAGGCTCCCCAGCGCCTCCCGTGCACCGGCAAACAGATACGACTTGCTACTGTTGAACCAGTGCTTGCGATAGCTCCGGGTGAAGGACTCCTGAAACCGCCTGCCTCGCCCCGGTACCAGCGTGTCGATAGCCTCGCGCAGGCCAAGGCCAATCACATCCTTGACAGTATGGTCATCCATTGGTTCCAGGTCGTGGTCACGAATCGAGGCATGGAGACAGGCAACGATTTGTGCCTCGGAATCCATCAATGTCCCGTCCCAGTCGAAGACCAGGAGGCGAATCTTTGAAATGGCTTCAGTATGCATTGTCTTCAGATTGGCAGCGTGGCACGAATTTTGACATGAAAGCAGTGATTTCAACTCGATTCCAGACATTCGAGCACGCCATGCAGCTCCGCATCAAGGGGCGCACTGATATGCAGCTCGTTATCGTTGCCGGGTCTGGTAAAGGCCAGTGAATGGGCATGCAGAAACAGGCGACGCAGACCACAGGCCTTCATTTCCTGATTGAACGAGGGATCACCATATTTCTGATCCCCTGCCAGGGGATGTCCAATATGAGCGGCATGCACACGGATCTGGTGGGTCCTTCCGGTGTCCAGAGAAATATCCATCAGGCTTGCCTTGTTGAAGATACTAACCGGTTTCAGCTTTGTCCGGGATGGTTTGCCATCCCTTGCCACCCGGACCAGCCGCTCGCCACCCCGAAGCAGATTCCTGTCCAGGGGGGCATCAACCGCACGTTTACCACCCTCCCACTGACCCATGACCAGTGCCAGGTAATGCTTCTCGATTGTACCGTTTCTCATCATTTCATGCAGGGCGCGGAGCATACTGCGGCGTTTGGCAATGATCAGGCACCCTGATGTATCCCGGTCCAGGCGGTGTACCAGTTCCAGGAAATGTGCCTCCGGGCGTGTTGCACGCAGGGCCTCGATGACTCCCTGGCTAACTCCGCTGCCCCCGTGAACCGCCATCCCGGCAGGTTTGTTCAGGATCAGCAACTGCTCGTCTTCAAAAAGGATGAGCCTGGCCAGATCGGAAAAACCAGTTGCCGGCAGACGATTGTCAGGGATGGCTGGCAGTCTCACAGGCGGCACCCTGATCTGATCACCGGCCTTGAGTTTATAACCGGGCTTGATGCGGCCACGGTTTACCCGGACCTCGCCTCGACGCAGTATCCGGTAGATACGGCTCCTGGGCACTCCCTTCAACTGTCGCATCAGGTAATTGTCGATACGCTGCCCTTCATCCTCAGGTTCGATGCGGAGTAAGCGGACAGCGGTTACTGGCTCCTGTTTCTTGTCCATATCCCATGATATCAGTTCTGGTTGACAGAACTCGCCGGACCACGCGCGCGACGCGCCTGCCATGGAATTGATCTACTGCTACTCCATTGTTATAGTAGGCAGGTAATTCGAGCGGGCCGTTCTGGCATAGCTGTATTGCAGCAGCGAACTGAATTTCAAGCTGATTTTCGCTACAAAAGCTGTAATGACGACCCGCCTTCAGGCCCGCAACGGGGTGTGGTAGTCAGGCGTGTGCAGAATCAAGGATAAAGACCGGTAATTCGATTACCGCAACCGCTATCCAGAATAAATATTCATCACCCGCTCCTGTGCGCCTTCCATCCAGGCGATGCCCGATACTTTTTTTTTGATGAGCGATAATTGGATTAATTAACGGTGCTCCCATGTTTTTTCTACGGCAATTACTGATCGTCAACGGCCTGCTTCATTATCTGGCCGACGTGGCGACCGGTTTGCTGTCCAATGGCGCGGACTCCCCGATTCGGGATCTACCTGCGCCGATACGTCGTTATGACAGGGACATGGTCGAGCTCGCGAGAGACCCGAACTATGAAAAGAATGTTAATCAACACAACTCAGCCGGAAGAGTTGCGCGTGGCCATGGTAGATGGCCAGAGAATGTACGATCTCGATATTGAGGTACCCTCCAGAGGACAGAAAAAATCCAGTGTCTACAAGGGTAAGATAACCCGCATCGAACCCAGTCTCGAAGCAGCATTCGTTGATTACGGTGCCGCACGGCATGGCTTCCTGCCACTGAAGGAAGTCGCACGCGGTTATTTCAAGGAAGGATCCGCCAAGGGGGGCGGCCGCCTGAGTATCAAGGATGTCCTCGAGGAAGGACAGGAACTGGTCATTCAGGTCGAAAAGGAAGAGCGAGGCACCAAGGGCGCTGCCCTGACAACCTTTATCAGCCTGGCCGGACGTTATCTTGTACTCATGCCAAACAACCCCCGGGCCGGCGGTGTATCCCGTCGAATCGAGGGAGAAGAGCGCAACCTGATCCGGGATGCGATGAGCACCCTGGATATCCCGGAGGGAATGGGTCTCATCGTTCGAACAGCAGGCGTGGGACGTAACGCGGAAGAACTGCAGTGGGATCTGGCTTACCTCCTGCACCTCTGGGAGTCGATTGACAAGGCGGCAAGTGAGCGCCCGGCACCTTTTCTGATCTATCAGGAAAGCAATGTGATTATCCGCGCCCTGCGAGACTACCTGCGCAAGGATATCTCGGAAATCATAATCGATGGCGAGGATATCTATAACCAGGCCTCGGAATTCATGCAGCAGGTAATGCCGCATAACCTGAACAAGCTGAAGCTCTACAAGGATCCCATCCCCCTTTTCAGCCGCTACCAGATCGAAAGCCAGATCGAGTCGGCTTTCCAGCGGGAGGTGACCCTGCCCTCGGGAGGGGCAATCGTCATCGACCATACCGAGGCGCTCCTGTCCATCGACATCAATTCCGCCCGTGCAACCAAGGGCAGCGATATCGAGGAAACCGCACTGAATACCAATCTGGAGGCAGCTGATGAAATTGCCCGCCAGTTGCGCATACGGGATCTGGGCGGCCTGATTGTCATTGATTTCATCGACATGCAACCGGCCCGGCATCAAAGAGAGGTCGAAAACCGGTTGCGCGAGGCCCTGAAGATGGATCGGGCCCGTGTCCAGGTAGGCAGAATTTCCCGTTTCGGACTGATGGAGATGTCACGCCAGCGACTGCGCCCGTCCCTGGGAGAGTCCACCCAGGTGGTATGCCCTCGTTGCACAGGTCAGGGCAAGATTCGTGGAGTGGAATCGCTGGCCTTGTCCATACTGCGAATCCTGGAAGAAGAGGCAATGAAGGAGAATACCGATCGTGTCGTGGCCAGATTGCCCGTTGATGTCGGCACCTATCTCCTGAATGAAAAGCGCCAGATTCTGCATTCCCTGGAATCCCGCTACAAAGTATCCATCATGCTGATACCGAGCCCGTCACTGGAAACACCCAATTATGACATACAGCGCATCAAGCAAGACGAGATGCAAGCCGGCAAGACCAGTGCAAGCTACCGGATGGCCGCCCCTGAACCGGAACAGTCTCCGGAGATTGCGGTCCAGGCCAGGCAACCCGTCGAACAACCCGCCGTCGGCCAGTTAGCGCCCAGGGCTCCAGCGCCCGTTCGCGCAGCGCCAGTGGACAATGAGGAGAACGAACCGGGTTTGATACGTCGTCTGTGGTCAGGATTGTTCGGGAGCGAGAAGCCCGCTGCCGAGACAGACAAGGAGAAAAAGCCGGCAGAGGACACTGCCCGTCAACCGCGTTCCGGCGGTTCTCAACAGCGCAGTCCCGCAGACAACCGAACCCGAAGACGTCCCAAGGATCCGCGACGGGCGCCAGAGGGGAAACGCCCCCCCCGCCAGGCGAAGGGCAGGACCGCGACGCCCAAAAAAGACACCGCGGCGAAGCCACCGGCCCGGAAGGAGCCGGTCAAGGCCGCCACAAAAACAATCGAACAGACATCCGCTACGAATACTGGCGCGGATGAAATGGAAAAAAAGGCCCCACCCGGGCGCTCACCGGGCCAGGGTCGCGGCAGCCGCCGGGGTCGCCGTGGTGGGCGCCGGCGCACTTCCACCCAGCGGCGCGAAAATGTCGCTTCAAACGAGGATACGCAGGGCAAGGATCAGCAGTCGGAGACCGGGGCATCTGCCGGGAGATCTGCCAAGCCAGACAAAAAACCGGTACCGGCGGACCGCGATACCACCGCTACTCCATCTACAGGGGAAAGCGAACGGAAGGAGGCCAAACAGGATACGCCATCCCCCGACAGCGGGGCTGTATCTCCTGCCGAATCCGTGCAGGGCGAGAATCCGCCGGCATCAACCAGGACCTCCCCCGCCCGTAATGCCCGGAAAGGGACCAGACGTTCCTCCCCAAAGTCTGCTGGAGGGGCAGGCAGAAAGCCGGCTGCGGATGATAAAAACGGTGCGGTTGAATTGCAGTCCAAACCGGTACCGTCAACGGATGCAGCGGTACCGCAAAAATCTACCGCAAATCCCGATCAAGCATCACCGGAACCGGCAAACAAAAAGGATGATGACAGCAAGCCAGCCCGGATGCAGGAGCGCGCCAGTTCGGAAAATTGAGGTGCCTGACCCGGGCATACGGGGGCTGGCTGAATCATGGTTCAGAGCTTGTGTTCTTGCCGGATTGAGGCCAGCAAACCCATTGCGGCCTCCTCGATCAGATCCAGGACGCGCTCAAAACCGTTCGGTCCACCATAGTACGGATCAGGAACATCCTGTTCGGGTAAATCCGGTGCATACTCCATGAACATCCGTAGTTTTACCTCGTTACCAGGCGGACAGCACTCAAGCAGTTTCCGGTAGTTGCTGGAATCCATGGCCACGATGTAATCAAAGACGGCAAGGTCTTCCTGCTGTACCCGCCGTGCCTGCTGATTGCTCAGGTCGATCCCCCGGCGGCTTGCGGCCAATGTAGCTCGATTATCCGGCCGGTCACCCACATGATAGGCGTGCGTTCCGGCGGAATCGATGCGGATATGATTCCCCAGACCTTCCTCCTCGACCAGTTTTTCAAATACACCCTGCGCTGTGGGAGACCGGCAGATATTTCCCATGCATACAAATAGTACTCTTATCTCTACCATTTACGACATAACCTCCTGAATAGCTTCACATACAACTCCGGTTTACACACGAACATCCACACAACAAGACTCATCCGCAGGTGCGTCCCAAAACACCGCCTGGATCCGGATCCAGGCAGCCACGCCAGCGGAAAACCGGTTCCTGACTGAAGGTGACGCTCATCCCTTCCCAATTCTGTTCCCGCGATGCAACAGACTGGATTATACGCCTCAAGCCGGGGGGCAGAACCACTATCAGCATTCTTCCAAACTTAAACAAGTGTACGTATTTTCACTTATTTATCAGCGTTTGGTGAAATATCTTTTCTACTGTATGGTTCAATTTCGCAGTCAAGGCTGTGACGCAATGCAAAACACAAAATGATAAATAGAGATCTGGAGGAGGTTTACAAGATGCACTCAAAAATTATACACAAGACACCTGTGGCCGCTGCCGTATCTGTCTCTTA
>JARFQV010000259.1 GCA_029287615.1 Pseudomonadota bacterium
TCCACGTCGTTCAGGTACCACACCGCCACGAGCTGACGTTGGCTGAATTCATGGCTGCCCCCATCGATATGCCAGTGATAGTATTCACCGGGAGCGGTCCTTTGCATGGCATAACCGACATCCTTGAAGGGACCCTTGAAATAGGGGAAGGACTCCCTGAACTCCATAATGGCAAGGCCAATCGAGCGGAATAAGGCACGGTCGATATCTTTCCAGTGCTCTTTCCCGCTGATGACAAGGTCGGTAGACTTCTTGACGCCGCGGTCTTTGGTCACAGTTTGCCCGATACGTCCCTCGTATTGTTCATCAACGGCTTCCTCGAACCTTTTGATCATGTTCTTGCAGGTCTGGACCGGCAGGGCGTCTGGTTTTTCGAAGATAAACGAATTTGCCCTGACCTCCCTGATGTTCACCAGAGGAGGGTGTCTTGTATCGGCCTTTTCCATTCTGTACTGCTCCTGGAGGGTTACCGGTGGACCGTCATTCCTGTCTCGCCAGGGGGTGAGAAGTAGCCCGGGATGGGGCGGCCTACAGGCGGTTTTTTTGAATCAGGCTTTCCATATCCTTCACGCAATGCCCGCCGTGACTGCCGTACAAGTCGAGCAGGGATCGGGCAAGTTCGAGCCAGTGTATTTTGCTGTTCTCCAGAGGCTTCTGCAAGGCGTCCGTGTCCCCCGTCTGCAGCCAGTTGTCATACGCACCCAACAGGCTGGGCCACAGTTCCCTGCGCATGCCCTTCAGGTTGGCAAAATAGAAGTGCAATGAGGCGGTATTCGAGTTTTCGATCAGTCCGGGCAGAGTAGAGAGGGTGTCAGCCAGGTGATCACGTACCGCTCGCACCATGATCTCTGCCCTGGAGTGTGTCAGCTCAAGCAGTAATTCCTCCCAAAGACTGCCCAGATGCTCCCGCGCCTGTATCTCACCGATCTCATGAAGCAGGGTGCTATTCATCTCGTTGTCGGTTATGTCATCCAGGGCCTGTGCCGAATCATTCTCGAAATCATAGCAGGCAATCGTTCTGCTCATGGCGCCTTGCCCCTTTGCCCACTGCCATTCCTCGATCTTTTCCCACAGCATTCTTTTCAGTGACTCTCGACGGATGAATATGGTTTTCCCGAGGGACATCGCAGGGGGGGCGGTCAGGTCGCGTGCATATTCTCTGCCGGAAACCAGGAGCTGATAGTCATTGTGTGTGACCGATTTTTTGAGTCTGCCCAGGAAAAAGTGAGGCTTGGCGTTTCTTCCGATACCGCCGCTGTAAACCCAGCCCTTGCCATTGATGGCCTTGTTGATGTTATCAACCGCATAGGGGTCATGCTGTTCACCGGAAACGGGTAGATCAATATAGGATTCAGATTCCAGCCGTTCCCAGAGTCTTTCACGATCGGTAAGCCAGGCAGAAATATCCGCATGGGGCAGGGCTGCGCTGAAGGGTTCACCGACTTCCCATCGGTAATATTCCCTCATTTTCAGCAGATAGACACACATGGTGTAATCACCGGCGTGCCTGGCATCCGAGATGTGGCAGTTGGTCTGAACGGCAGACAGCAGTGGCTCGAGGCTTGTATCGATATCACGGGACGCGCCAGTCGGCAGGTCCTTCTCACTTGCGGGCACAGGCCAATACCTTAGTAAAATAGTACAGAATTATATGCTAGCATGTACCTCCGGTCCTGGCTAATACAGCCATCCCTGGATGCAGGGATTACAGACCGTGTTCATCTGGATGTGTGGGTAAACAGCAGGAGTTTATTGTGCGGGTCAAGAGTCGATGGAATGTAAAGGGCAAGGACCGGTCGCTGGCGGAAACGGGGGGGGCACTGGCGTTTATTATGTGGAGAATTGCCCAGAATGGAGTTCTGCATCTGGAGAATGAAGGATTTCAAATAGATACATACAGTCAGCGTCTTGATGTGTTGTCAGAGTTTTTGGCATTTCTGTTCCACTATACCGACCGCAGCGTTTCTGAAAAGCTGGACGCTGAGGGTCGTGAGGAACTGATGACGGCCCTGGCCCGCCGCCTTGCGGATAACATGCAGGAAAACCGCGTTGATTCAGAGGGCCAGAAGGATTATCGCGGCGAGTTTATCTCGCTGCTGAACAGTCGCACGGATGACTACGCGGAATTTTCGCTGTACGAGGGTGAGCCTGGTTTTGCGTTCAGGCGGTATCTCGGGGAAAAGGTGACCTCGGTCATGGGGCCACAGGACAGCAAATGGATCAGTGATCAGGTGATGGATATCGAGGTGCCGGCGGCGATAAAACCGCTGAACAAGGCGCTGGGGGATCTGATAGCGCAGGCAAACAGCGGGCCAGGTGAAGATGGCCCGCTGTCTGCGTAATCCCGTCTGCCCTACTTCTTGACCCAGGATGCGAAGTTATCCGTGGAGCGGCTTTTTCCGTCTTCATAACCCGCACTGTAGGCGTCGGTTACCCGCTGTTCCTCACGTTCCGGGTTCAGGACATAACCACCCTGCCAGCCCTGGATGTAGTCGGGGTCAACATTCATTTCTTCCATTTTGGTAACGGCATCATAGTATGTCTGGTCCATCATACACTCCTCTTGTAAAGTTCGGATTCAATGTGTGCAAGTTACAACGAATTTGATCGTGGCTTCAATCTGGGAAGGTTTCATCAATAGATACAACTACTTTGGCGCAAAGTATACCGTAGGGAGGGATAAGCCCGAATATCCCGATCGGGGGGGATTTCAGGGTATGAAGCAGCCATCGCTCCTGACTTCTCTCTTTAGGGGTATACGCTGCAGCAAGCCGGCTATATAGGATATTTCCCATGAATAACAAGGAGTCAGATACAAGCAATCTATTTCGGGGAATGCTGCCGGTTGATACGGGATATAGTGACCGGTTCCATTGATGAGTGATCTGGTCCTGTCCCGGGGCTGGAACGGCCGGGCCCGGGTACTGGCCTCAATCATCCCGGCCAGCGGTTTTCGGAACCGCGGAGCGGGCAGATAATACCGTACAGCTGCCCTGCTGATCAGGTGGCCGGTGGATATGCCCGCTCTCCTTTTCATGGTCACTGGTGTCGCGGGAAAATACCCGATATTCCCATCCTTACCTCTTCTGGAGACGAAGAATGATTGAAAGTAACGATATGGATCTGTCCAGTGGTATCGCCGCGTTTGAAGCAAAGAATTTCTCACAGGCAATGAGACTCCTCCTGCCGCTGGCGGAGTCGGGGAACATCGATGCCCAGCATCGCGTTGCGATCATGTACCAGAACGGACTGGGTGTGGTTCGCAATGAGATGATGGCACTGAAGTGGATGCGCGCAGCGGCAGAAAGCGGGTATGCTCTTGCCCAGCATGGGCTTGGTTTTATGTACCTCGAGGGCGAATGCGTGGAACAGAACAGCAAGGAAGCGGCAAACTGGTTTCGTAAGGCGGCCGAGCAGGGACTGGCAGGATCACAGACCACACTTGCTTCGATGTATCAGGAGGGAAACGGGGTGGAGCGCGATCCGGAGCAGGCCAGAATCTGGCTGGAAAAGGCCGGATTCTGAATCTCCCGATTTACGCATGAATTCGGTTACTGCCCGCTGAAATGGATTTATCCGCTGAAGACGCCCTGCGTCTGAATGTACTGCTTTCCGGTACACTTGAGGCTGTTCGCATCGATGAATCTTCGATGACGGTGTATGCATTGTCGTCGAAAGGCGAGGCGAAGGTGAAGCTGAATCCGAACTGCAGGGATGAGCTGTATCTCCGCCGTGTCCGTGAGGCCCTGTCGAGTCATGTCCTGGGTTCTCCGGGGGGCTATCCCGTATATCTGAAACGCTGGACCCGCATGGGACAGGCGCGAGATGAAAGTCTCGAGTCTCTGCTTTTGCTGGGGGAACCCGAAGCGGTCGTTGCCGTGGTGAATGCAAGTGGCCTGACAGGCGAACTGGCGCGCCGGGCATGGTGGGCGTCACAAGTCCCGGAAAATGCCCGGTGCATGCTTGAGAACAATGCGGTGGTGCAGGGGGATATGGGCAGGATCCTGGCGGATTACCTGGTTGAGTACCTTCCTTTCGAGGAGGAGGCGGGCGCCAGCATCCAGTCCATAAGACTGGTTTTGCAGGATAATCTGGTGGATGAAGAAACGAAACTGCGAATCTGGGGCAGGGCGAAACACAAGAATGCCTACTATGCGGGATTTTTGCTCGCGGCTCCGGATGATCTGCCGGAGCCCGTTGCGGCAAACCGGATGTGGGAACACGCTTGCAGCCGACTGGAAGATACGATTCGATCGGGATCAGGGTGGGCAGCACAGTTCTGCAGGCTGTTGAGCGGCAGCGGGCAGACCTTTCTGCTCACATTCGAGAAGGCGTTGAAAAAACCGTCGAATCAGGATGTGGTGGTGAGCCTGATTGAATCGTTGCGTGCCTATTATGGCCCGTTACGGATCGATTCAGAAGAACGGCGGGACATGGGTAGCATTACCGATGATGCTGAAAGTCATGTCAAAGGGGAAATGCATGGTGAGATACACCAGATTCTTGCTGCCCTTCCTGAATTACATCAGGAAGTGAAATCCATGGTCGCGCTGTCAATGGTGGATGTGCCGGTAGTGAATGAAGTATTTTCCAGAACGGATGCGATTGGCTCGCTGATGCGCAGAAAACTGGAGCCTGTGACAGGGCCGGTGTTCGAGCTTGTATCCGGCCTGAGAAACTGAGCCGGATCAATGAAATATTCTATCCGGCTGGGTAGACTGTTTGGATGGATAACACAGGAGGGGAGGTGGAGTATGTCGAATGTACTGATGTATTGTACGGAGATTTGCCCGTATTGTTTTCGTGCCGAGCGCCTGCTGGTATCGAAAGGTGTAGAGATCAGAAAAATAATGATAGACGGCGTAACGGACAGATATGACGAAATGGTCAGCAAGACCGGAAGGAATACCGTACCGCAGATATTTATCGGTGATACCCATGTGGGTGGATTCGATGACTTGTCGGAACTCGAATACGAGGGAAAACTGGATGAACTGCTCTTCAGCGTCGGCTATAGCGTAACAGTGGGATAGTCTCCATGGCCTGTGCGGGAACAGAGTAATGGATTATTTGCCGGTTTTTTTGAAAATCGAGGGGCGTCCCTGCCTGGTGGTTGGTGGTGGGCAGGTTGCGGCCAGAAAGATTGAACTGTTGAGGAAGGCTGGCGGGGTGATCAAGCTTGTCGCTCCGGAGTTGTGCGATGAACTGTCCGTTCTTGTCCGGGACGGGGCCGTTACTCACATCGCGAGAAATTTCAGTGAAGGGGATATTGCCGGCAACAATCTGGTCATTGCAGCGACGGACAATGAAGAGGTCAACGGCAGGATATCGAGGCTCGCCAGGGAACACTGCATACCGGTCAATGTGGTGGATAATCCGGATCTCTGCAGTTTTATCATGCCTTCGATCATCGACCGGTCACCGGTGCAAATCGCGGTTTCAACGGGTGGAAAATCACCGGTACTGGCGCGACTGCTGCGATCCAGGCTGGAGAGTTATATACCGGCGGCGTATGGCCGCCTTGCTGATCTGGTGGACAGTTCCAGGAACCAGGTAAAGCAGCGTATCCGGGATTCAAAAACGAAGCTTATATTCTGGGAGAAGGTACTGCAGGGACGGGTTGCTGAACTGGTGTTCGCCGGCAAGGAAGAAGCCGCGAAAACTGCATTGCAAAAGGAAATCGATGCGATCACCACGGATGACACAGCAAGGAGCGGAGAGGTCTATCTGGTGGGGGCCGGACCCGGTGATCCGGATCTGATTACATTCCGCGCACTGAGACTGATGCAACAGTCCGATGTCGTTGTATACGACCGTCTGGTGGCACCGCAAATTCTGGACCTGGTCCGGCGTGATGCGGAAAAGATATATGTGGGCAAGGCTCGTGCCAAGCATACGCTGACCCAGGAGAACATCAATCAGCTTCTGGTGCGACTGGCCAAGGAGGGAAAACGCGTTCTGCGGCTCAAGGGCGGCGATCCATTCATCTTTGGCAGGGGAGGCGAGGAAATCGAGACATTAACCGAAGAACAAATCCCGTTTCAGGTGGTTCCGGGTATCACAGCCGCATCCGGATGCGCCTCCTACGCGGGTATACCGCTAACACACCGGGATTATGCGCAGGCCTGTATATTCGTCACCGGTCATTTGAAGGATGGAAGCGTCGATCTGGACTGGGAAATGCTCGCCAGGCCGGGGCAGACCGTTGTCTTCTATATGGGGCTGCATGGTATCGATCAGATATCACGCGAGTTGATCGCTCATGGTATACCCAAAGAGACGCCTTCCGCGTTGATACAGCAGGGCACCACCTTTAACCAGCGGGTTTTCGTGGCGTCCCTCGACCGCTTGCCTGAAATGGTACGGAAAGAGGACATAAAACCACCAACCATCATTATTGTGGGAAATGTGGTGAGTCTACATAGCAAACTGAAGTGGTTTGAGCCAGAGTATGGAGGTATGTCCGGCAAATGGGAGATTTCTGAATATTCGGATTGATTGTGGCTGTCAAAGGGAATGAAGCATGAGCATATGGAAGCGTAGGCAATCGATGGGTACGGGGCAGAAAAGGGGGAGAGCGCATCAATCCGAATACGAGCAGGCGATAATCCGGCTGGTCCTGGTTGCCTCTGCCTCGCTGTATTACCTGGTATTGAATTATGAAGAAATCAATACAGGCGGAATACATGTCCTTGGTCTGATATTCGGTGTGAGCTATTTTCTGGTGTCTGTGCTGATTTTCAGCCATGTGACCCTGTCAGAAAATATTCACCCCAGATTTCACACCCTGTGCATGCTGATTGACGTAGGTGTTACATCAGTTGCCATGTATTTGTTGGCCGGCTACGGGGTTGTCCTGCTTACCTTCTACACCTGGCTTACCGTGGGAAACGGATTTCGATACGGACATCGAGAGTTGATTCTGTGCGCGTTGTTCAGTCTTGCCGGATTCCTGACCATGATCCTGTTTACTCCGTACTGGAGAGAGAATGTATTAATCACGATCACCGGTATTATTCTGCTGACGGTCATTCCGGTCTATGTTGCCTTGATGTTGCGGCGATTTGAAGAACTGCGTAGCAAGCTGGAGGCATCCAGTGATGAAAAATCGAGATTTCTCGCAAACATAAGCCATGAAATTCGCACTCCCCTGAATGCCATCGTCCTTTCCAGTCATGTGCTGAAGGATGAGATGGATAGGGGGAAAAAGGATGCGATCATACGGGACATTTCCGAATCCGGGGAGACCTTGCGAAACCTGGTAGACAATGTGCTTGATTTTTCAAGGCTCGAATCCAGGGAGGTGTCGCTGAAGATCGAGCCATTCAATATTTATCAGCTGCTCCTGTCGGTGGAGAGCGTGATCAGGCAGAGTGCTGACCGCAAGGGGCTGGACTATATGCTGGATCTGGATATGTTGACGCCACCTGAGGTCTGCGGTGATCGGGAAAATATCAGGCAGATTATCGTGAATCTGGTCAGTAACGCCGTGAAGTTTACCGAAAAGGGGAGAGTGGTCTTCCGTGTCAGACCGATCCGCCTGGAAGACGGGATAGCACAGATGCGGTTCGAGGTCAGGGATACCGGTATCGGGATCTCCAGAAAGGAGCAGAAGAGTATTTTCGAACGATTCAGGCAGGTGGACGACTCGACCTCCCGGCGTTACGGAGGGACGGGGCTGGGGACGTCGATTTCCAAACAGCTGGTCGAGAAAATGGGGGGTGAAATCGGGGTTGAAAGTGAACCCGGCAATGGCAGCCTGTTCTGGTTCAGCCTGCCATTGCGGGTGAATCAGGACAAGAATGCCCTGCTAGAGGATGACAACGGCTTGCAGGTAAACATCGTGTCGAATGGTCTGGATGACATGAGTCGTGTCCGCGGGGAGATCGAGTCATCCGGTCTGAGGGAGGTCACGCTGTATCCTTCACTGGAGGTTGCAGTGGAGGCGCTGGAAAGACAGAATGCGGTACCGGCACATCCTGCCTGTTTACTCGTTGCCATGGATGATGTTTGTGATAAATTCGAGCTCTTGGATCAGGTCACGGTGAATAACCATGTCCCTGTGGTCTGTTTTGACGGGCAGGTGCGTGTGGACAGGGCCCGGCATGGCCGGGGATCCAGGTTGTTTGCCAGAACGTACCACAAGTCACTTGTCCCCAATATCAGAAACCTGTGCGGGGCCTTTTCAGGCAGCATGGCTGCTGCCTGTGACGTCGATGCAAAACCAGACCCCGGTTGCGGCTCTCCGGGAACCGCGTTTCATGCCCTGGTAGCGGATGATAGCGAGATTAACCGCCGTGTCCTGCAAAGATTGCTGGAC